>JBAZOB010000021.1:0-21377 GCA_041648895.1 Patescibacteria group bacterium | reverse complement strand
TGATATTGAGAGCGTGATCACTTGTGGTGCCAATCACAATACGGTCGGGATGCATAAAATCTGCCATGGCCTTACCTTCGCTGAGAAATTCGGGATTGGAAACGACGTCGCATGGTAGTTTGGTATGTTGTTTAATTAGATTAGTAATTTGTTGATTGGTACCGGGTGGAACAGTGGATTTGATAACAATTATTTTATAATTGTTAATAGCGGCGGCGATGGATTGAGCGACTGACAATACTTGGCTTAAATCGCATGATCCATCATTTCGGGCGGGTGTACCGACGGCAATAAAACAAATATCATTGGCAGCGACGGTGTTAACAATATCGGTCGTAAATTTTAAGTTTCCACAGGACAGGTTGTCTTGGACATATTCTGTTAAATCGGGGTCATAAAAGGTAATAATGCCCTGTTGTAACCGGGCAATTTTAACTTGGTCAACATCAACAGCGGTGACGCAATGGCCGATGGTGGCCAGGCCGGTGGCGGTGGTTAACCCAACATAGCCGATGCCAATAACACATATTTTCATGCTTTGGTTATTCTATTAACGATTTACGGTATTAATTATACTCCATTTATTCTGAGTCTTGGGTTAATATGGATATGAAAACCGAGAGGGGGTGGTTTTGTGGAAATAAAAATCGACATCGTTATTTATTGGAACTTGTTAATTCAAAACTTGTTCCTAGTAATGGTGTCAATATCGTGGCTGGTATATTTTTTGTTGCCAGAAAGATGGGTGGTAAGAATTTATCACCTCTCATATCGGCTGGCAGCTTTACCAGCCACGACAATTTTGATTTTCTTATGGATATATTCCAGTTTTCTAAACCGGATATATCCGGAGAAAATCAAATCTTGAAAGCAGTGATACAAAAATCACTGCTTTGTTCTTTATTATGGCCTTGGCAGGTGGTTTATTTGCAGTATAATAGTGGGGCAATATTGAATATTTATGGATAAAGCGATTACAAAATCTATTCTGAAAACTCTCTGTTTTTATGATTTGTTTGATTTTCCCCTGACCAATACGGAAATATATGATAATTTGTGGCAGCATCGATGCAGTTTTGTGGCTTGTCAGCGGGCGATTGATCAGATGTTGGACCATGGCCTGATTGGTTATGGTCACGGTTTTTATCATTTGCCGGGTCGGGATAAATTGGTTAAAATCCGGCAACAGCGCTATGTATATTCTTTTAAGAAATGGCACCTTATAAAAAAATATGCTTGGTTGTGGCCACTGATACCATCTTTAAAAATGGTGGGGGTGGTCAATACTTTGGCTTACTCCAATGCCAAAGTCGATGGTGATATTGATCTATTGATAATAACTGACAAGAGACGGCTGTTTACGACTCGTCTTTTTTTAACGATCTGGTTGTTGGTATTGAATATGTGGCGATATCGAAAGCTTACGGTGGCTAATAAGTTTTGCCTGTCCTTTTTTCTGACGGAAAATAACTTAAATTTGAAGAAACTCCTTTTAAGCGACGCCGATGCTTATCTGATTTATTGGACCAAGTGGTTGCGACCGGTTTATTGCGCCGATATCAATGTGGCCAATCGCTATTGGCGTCAGAATCAATGGATCAAAGATTTTTTACCCAACGCCGGTTTTCCCAATCTGGTCATCAAAGCCGACCGACCTAATGGGATAGCTCTTTTCTGGAGGTGGCTATTAGATGGTTGGCTGGGGGACATGATTGAAAATATGCTGGCTAAGATGATGCTGGCTAAGATCAAAAAAAATGATCCCGTCGATGATAAGGACGGGATTATGGCCAATGCTAAGATTTTAAAATTCCATCCTCAAGGTAAAAGGATGGAATATGCTAAAAAGTGGCGGGAAAAAATAAATAAATTATAATTGGGCGCCGAGATTATATGGATTGAATGTTTTAATTAGGGGGTAAGTAATTATTTCGTCACTCCACTCATCTTTGCGACTAATAATATCTACCAGGTAAAAACTAAACGGGGCTTTGGTCTTTTTTAAAATTTCGACTGATATATTGATTTTGTGTTGATTAAAAATTGAATGATTTTGTTCGTAAATTGGTCCTCTTTTGTTGGCCGCAAGAATATTATAGTAACTAACGAAGCCGTAGACAATTTTTTGCCCTTTTTTGAGAGCAATAAGAGTGGCTAATTCTTCCGGAGAGGCACAAATAATACTGTTATTAAATTGGTGTTTTTTATTATTATGCTGGCAATATTCGGTTTCAATTTTGGCAAATGTTTCTGATAATAATTTGTTAGTGTCTGGTTGAATATTTTTGGGAAATTCAATCGCTGTCGGGTCATCACTGAGGACAATTAAAACTTTGTTTCTATCTAGTTTTTCTATTTCTTTTTCTTCTTCCAGGTGATGATCTAATTTGCCAAACATATTTGCTCTTTAAATAATAAATTATCAGAGAAGATTGTAATGTTGTTATTGGTTTTAGTCAATGTTTTTGACAGAATTTAATATTGACTAATTTCTTTTATTATATTATAATAATATGATTTATCAAAATAAAAACAAATATATGTTTAGAAAAAGTATTTCGAACATAGGAGAAGATAAGAACGGCCATGATAAATTGCCAGCTATTTTCGGTGCTGGTGCCTTGCAGTTAGCCCAAAAAGAACAAATAAAGGAAAGCCGGGAATTAGATCAGTTTTTATCAAGTGTGTTGGGAATTGAAAGTATCGTGCCAATTGCCAAATACTTGGCTACACAACTAAGAGAAAAGGGGGAAATGGATATTGAACTTTTCCCAGCCGACTATAACCGTGATTTTGGCGAGAAAATATTGGCGGGAGCTAAGGCTTTTCAGCAATTTAGTATTATTACTGATAGTATCAAATTTCTTGGCAAACAGATTCTGTCTAATCCAGAACTATTCTATGAAATAAATAATTATTATCAGGAACGTGGCATTGATATTGATTTAGAGTCAGAATTGGGTAAAAATCGCGGGGCTTTAAATACAGTCTTAGGTAAGCCACAGACAACTGCCGAACAGTTGATAAATCAATTAGAATTCTATCCTGGAGAAAATATTGATGTCCGGGTAAAAACATTTTTAATAGAAAACTATCAAAAGATATATGATCAAGCCAGAAATCATTGGGTAAAGGATGTAAAAGAGAGAATAGTCAAGTCTGATAAAGTCGATTTTACCAACGCCAAGCATAACGCGGAAAAATATTTTACTCAATTCAGTAATATCGCTAATAATAAAAAAATAAAGAAGATGGATGATGGTGAATTTATTAACCTGATGCGGAAGTTATATTCAAGATTTTATACCAATCCATCCTATGAGTGGAAGGATAAAGAAATTGATGAAATGATACTGAAAGAAATGAATGTTGTTGAAACATATGATATGAAAAATAGATCGATTGATAAAAAATCTCAAAAAGAAATTGATGAATTGGTTGACTTCGGCGAAAATTACAATGCTCCATTATGGAGAAAGGCATTTATGACCAATGATGAAAACGCGATCAGGATGCTAAGAAAAAATTACCAAGATACTGGTTTCGTTGATGTAAATGGCCGAGTAATGACAATTGGTCAGATATTGACTTCAATGAGCCCCGGTCTGGCTGAAAAATTAACTAAGAAATACTATGACAATGCGGAAAAATATATGGAGAACGTCATTGCTGATTATGCTGATAATAATCCGAAATTACATGAGGAACTGCTAAAGGCATTTGACCAGGAAGCCGTAAAATATCACTTACTAAAGGAAGTAGGTGATATAGAAAAGTCGGGAGCGGGAAAAACAGCACATATTATTAAATTCAAATAATTTTTTAACACTAACAATCCCCCGCCGATTTTGGGCGGGGGATTTAATATATAAAAAATTTAGCGATTAATATGAGGATTAAACTTATCACTAAGAATAAAGTTCTTAATATTTTTTACTTGGTATATCTTGGCCTGTTTTATTTTATTCAACAGCCCTTTTTCGATAAGTAATTTGACGAATTTTGGTTTTAAAACTGCTACATCATAATTTCTATCACCTAGTTGAGTACAAATATCATGACCATTATTTTGGGGATCAAAATATAAGTCAAAATACGTTTCTTCGCCGTCGATAGCCGGCCCAATATCACAACCAAAGAAATAGCCTGGATTTGGCCCTTGACCTAAATTTTGATCATCATATTGAAAATAGGCGACAGTACCAACACCATCTTCTGTTTCACCAAAATATTGGTATTGTGGTGGCACGGCAGCGGTAAGACCATCAGTAGGTTTGGTTCCATTTTTACAGATGGAGCCAACACAATAACCGGTCGCTTGGACATTGATAATTTCATAATATTCATCAATATTTTCATCGTCATCAATAACAGACAAAACGTAGTTTTTGACATCGTCAATGTTTTGAGGATTAATAAAGGCTTCTAATAGTTTCTGTTGAATGCTTTCCTGACGATTGATGATTTCATTGTTGCTGATTTTAACTCTATTTCTTTTGGTAGTGTGGTCGGTACGGTTAGCTAAATCTGAAGATTGATAGGTGCATGATATTTTTGGTCGAACTCTGTTCTTGAAAGAATCAATGATTTGGCTAGTTTTATTTTCTTGAGTGCAACTAACATTATTATTGTTAGAAAATAATAAAAAACCCATTAAGGAAGTTAAAAACATTCTCTTTATTGGTTTGATAGCTTGTTTGAATAATGATTTCATGTTTTGATCGAATTGATTCTCAGGCGAACGGGATACACGGCGCTCAATTCTATTCTGGTATTTATGGTTTTCTCTTTTAATGTTTTTCCAGTATAAACGATAATCAAATTTTAATAGTGCTGCTGGCGTTTCCTGTTTATGGTCTTTAATATTGTTTTTTAAGATCATAATAAACAAAATATTATTATATTGCTTAATATTCTACAATATTTAATCATATTTGTCAATGTTTATCGGATAGCATTTTTTCGAATGATAAATAAATGATCGATTATTAATTTATCATTGGTAATTAATCCAGTCAGAGCAACTTGTTCAAATAACCGTAATCGTCATGGTGGCTGTATATTGCCCAACAACGGTGGTTTTGGGGACTAATAGGTTGAGATTGCTCTCGGATTGATAGCGACCGCTTCCATGACTGGAGGTGGCTTGGAAAATAGTGGTAATGTCGGCCGGACCGGTAAAAGTATGGGGGGTGCCCAGATTGACACCGGTTAGATCAGAACCACCAATGGGAATAATTGTCTGTGGATTAAGAGTGAGGTTAGTAACGGCAATAGTGTTGGTACCACTGGTAAAATTGGTGCAACTGGCGGTTTGGCTCCAGCCGACGGCGGTGCCACGGTGGTCCTTGACGGTAGTGGTCAGCTGCCCGGTACTAATACCGCCCGCGGGGGGAGCGGAAAAAATATCCACCGCCGATAAGTAAATTTCAGCGGCAGTGGTCGAATCGGACTCAACCGTTTGGTTCAAGGTACCGGGATTGATATTCAGATTTAATATGGTAGTATCAAAGGCTTGAGTTTGATTATTTTTCAGTTGTTTTTGTCGATAAATTTGAAAAGTGACAATAAAAACAACCAGAAAAAAGAAAACTGATAAGAGAATAAAATATTTTTTCGGCATAGCAAAAAATAATCTTTTTGACCTTTGACTTAATATTATCACAGCTTAAAATTCCCATATTTGATATTTCTGACATATAATAAGGTTAAAGTTTATTTTTGATTTTAGGAGTTACCATATGGCTAAGAAACGGGTTTTGTCGGGCGTGCAGCCGTCGGGGAATTTAACGATCGGTAATTATATTGGCGCCATCAGCCAATGGGTAAAAAAACAGGGCGAGGTAAACACGGAGAATTGGTTTTTTGTGGTGGATTTACACGCCATGACTGTACCCTATGACCCGGAAACTTTAAAAAAACGGACTCTGGAAATAATTATGATCTATTTAGCTTGCGGGATTGATCCGGCCAAATCAAATTTGTTTATCCAGTCACATGTGCCCGCTCATACTGAACTGACCTGGATATTAAATTGTAATACACCGATTGGCTGGATGAATCAGATGATTCAATTCAAGGAAAAATCGCGTAAAGTGGGCGACGATAATGTATCGGTGGGATTGATGGATTACCCGGTGCTGCAGGCGGCAGATATTTTACTCTATAACACGGATGAAGTGCCGGTGGGTGATGATCAGCGGCAGCACGTGGAAATTGCCCGAGAAATCGCGCGGCGCTTCAATCGTTTGTACGGCGAAACTTTTAAGGAACCGAAAGCGGTTAATCCGCCCAGTGGGGCGCGGATTATGGCGCTGGATAACCCGGCCGAAAAAATGAGTAAATCGGCGAAGTCAAAATATAATTACATTTGGCTTTTGGATACGGCCGATGACATCCGAGCCAAGATTGGCAAAGCGGTGACCGATTCGGGTAAAGAAATTGTTTTTGACGCCAAGCGGCCGGCGCTGCATAACCTATTAACTATTTATCAAAATATTACCGGGGAAGAAAAACAGGTAATAGAAGACAGATTTGCTGGTAAGGGATACGCGGAATTTAAAGAGGAATTGGCGGAACGGGTGGTGGATTTTATTAACCCCATTCGAGAGAAATATGGGGAGTTGGATAAAAATCGTGATTATGTGATCGAGGTGTTGGCGCGGGGGGCCGCTCGGGCCAATGAAGTGGCGAGCATGACCTTGGCTAAAGCGCGGAAAAGAGCGGGGCTGATTGAGCCTTTTTTGGCACAAGATCTGAAAGTAAAACCGGTGATTAGTTTTGATGACTGGTTGAAACTGGATATCAATATTGGCGAGATTAAAAGGGTAGAAGAGGTGGAGGGGGCGGATAAATTATATAAATTAACGATTGATTTTGGTGACAAAGGGGAAACCGAGATAATTTCCGGTATTAGAGAATTTTTTGAACCAGAGGATCTGGTTGGTAAGCAGGTACCAATTTTGCGCAATTTGGCACCCAAGGAAATCCGCGGCATTCAATCCCGGGGGATGATATTGGCCGTTGACAATGACGGTGCGGCCGTATTATTAAATCCCGGTCAACCAGTTAAATTGGGTTCAATTATTTCGTAGGGGCGGGTTTTAAACCCGCCCAACGCGCGGTGGGTCCCGGTGATTAAATTTGGCTGAACTCGTTAAAAATATTTATTAAAAAAACACACCATTTATGGTGTGTTTTTGTTTGTTGACAATTGATAACCAAAATTAATTTAAATGCAGCAGATCATATATTTTCCCACCGGCTGGCAGAATAATTCCCGATGAAGCATCCCAAAAATATATTACAGCTAAAATAACCACCATCAGTACCGTCACCAAACCGAAGAATTTTAAATCAGGCACGACATGTCGAAACTGATCTTCCTCTCTGGCGGTTAAATGATGCGCTGACCCCAGAATGGGGGTATCGGCTTTAATGGAAGTAGTTTGATTGACTACTGTATTTGGCGATACCACTGGATTGGCTTGATTAAAATTTTGGGTGGCTTGCAGAATATGCGCCTTGTTAATTTTATGCTTTTTTTTCTGACTCTTTTTTCCCATTGATTCTATTTTTAGTTGAATATACTTATTTCTTATTATAGCTTTTTGGCCGGTATTAGCAAGGTAGCCGGGGTAAAAAAAATTAATATATTCTTAATGTTTTGTTAATTTTTTGATAATGAAGCATATTTTATAATATTTTTATCATAAAATAATAACTTTATTAAATGGACACTATTGGATCAGAAAAAATAGAATATGTAATTGAAGACCGAGCAATCTCCTCTCCACCAGTCATTGAACAGCTAGACGAAAAAGTTACCACCAAAAAAATAAGCCCCATGCAAGACTTAGAAGATGAAATATTGAGAGTGCGAGAAATTCAGCAGGATATAAAAGGGATAATTATATCACAAGTTAACACGCCAGCCAGGCGAATAAAACATGATATAAATAATTTTTTGTCTTCATTCCTGGGATACGCCGAATTGATAGAACTAAATGATATTAAATACGATGAAGAAAAAAAGAAAAGAATGCTTGCCGCCTATAACAAGCTGCTGATTTTATATGATAAATTAAGAGAAAATTTAAAGAAACGGATTATTGGTGAAAAAATGAGTTTAATCGATGATGAAAAACCAATACTATTTGAACTTGATTATGATCGTGACAGTATTGGCCTGCTGGTCAATTTTTCTCATAAAAACAATAAAGTGAAACAAATAGATTTAGATTTCCAGAATAATTTAAGTGATAAACAGATTTATACTAAATTAAACATTAATTCTTTTGACAGAATTATGAATAATTTACTAACTAACGCCGTTGAAGCACTGGATAAGGAAAGGGGAGAAATAAAGTGCATAATATCTGATTTGCGATCCGTCGTGGTGGATGGCAATCAGTTGTATATTCAAATATCAGATAACGGCCGGGGGATTAGTCCGGAGAATACTGATAAAATTTATGATTGGTATTTTTCCACTAAAGAGGGGAAGGAGGAGAGGGGGATAGGCATGTCGACGGTTAAGGACTTAGTCGAAAAAGCGGATGGGAAAATTTTTGTTAACAGCCAGGAAGGGAAGGGGACGTCGTTCAATATTTTGATACCGATCGTGACTAAATAATTACAAATTAACTCTTGGCTTTGGATTTTTTGATCAGAACCAGTTCTTCAATCTGATCGCGTAGTTCGGCGGCTTTTTCGAATTCCAGGTTGCGGGCGGCGATATCCATTTGTTTTTCCAGATTGATGATTAATTTATCAATGGCGTCGGGAGTGTATTCATCGACCCGTTGCCAATCGATTTGGCCGGCGTGTTTTTTCTTTTGGTCGCGAGTTTTTTTGGACTCCATGCCCAGGTCTTTGATGCGGGACTGAATGGTTTGCGGAGTAATACCATGCTCCTGATTATATTTCTCCTGGATTTGGCGACGGCGATTGGTTTCACCGATAGCGGCCTCCATAGATTTAGTAATTTTGTCGGCGTACATGATCACGTGACCATCGACGTGGCGGGCGGCGCGGCCAATAGTTTGAATGAGAGCGGTGGCACTGCGCAGGAAGCCCTCTTTGTCAGCGTCGAGAATGGCGACCAGGGTAACTTCCGGCAGATCCAAACCTTCGCGAAGAAGATTAATACCAACCAAGACGTCATAGACGCCCAAGCGGAGATCGCGCAGAATTTCCATGCGTTCCACCGTGTCAACTTCGCTGTGCAGATATTGAACTTTGATGTTAATTTCCTGTAAATACTCAGTCAATTCTTCCGACAAACGTTTAGTCAGAGTGGTGACTAAAACTCGTTGGCCCTTTTTGATGGTGGTTTGAATTTCGTTGATCAGATCATCGATTTGACCCGCGGCCGGGCGGACATCAATTTGGGGATCAGTTAGGCCGGTGGGGCGAATGATTTGTTCCACTACGGCTTCGGAATGTTCTTTTTCATAGACACTCGGAGTAGCGGAGGTAAAAATGACTTGATTAATTTTTTGTTCAAACTCGGGGAAATTGAGGGGGCGATTGTCATAGGCGGCCTGGAGTCGGAAACCATAGTTGACCAGCATGTCTTTACGGGCCCGGTCGCCATTGTGCATACCACCAATTTGCGGAACGGTCATATGAGACTCATCGATAAACATTAAATAGTCTTTGGGAAAGAAGTCCAATAAGACATGGGGTGGCTCCCCCTCCTTTCTATGATCAAAGTAACGGGAATAGTTTTCAATGCCAGTGCAATATCCGGTTTCTTTGATCATTTCCAGATCAAAATTAACCCGCTGCTTGAGCCGCTGGGCTTCCAGATCCTTACCGTTTTGTTTAAATTGTTTGTATTCAAGGTCCAGATCGGCTTTAATTTGTTTAACGATATCTTCAATCTCGGCCTTGGAAGTGACAAAATGTTTGGCGGGGAAAATAATAAGTTTGGGATAAGTCTGGATCACTTCGCCGGTGAGGGAGTCAACTTGCTGGATTTTTTCAATTTCATCACCAAAGAAATCAATTAGATAGCCGTTGTCTTCATAGGGCGGCCAGATTTCCAACAGATCGCCACGGGCTCGAAAAGAGCTGCGGTGATAGTCAATATCGTTGCGCAGATATTGAATATCAATCAGGTGGCGCATCAAATCATTACGGTTAATTTTTTGCTTAGTTTTAATTTCAATGCCAGTTTGTTTGTAAACTTCCGGATTACCAATGCCATAGATGCATGACACCGAGGCAACAATGATTACATCATCGCGCCGCAGCAGGTTGGAAGTGGCGGCGTGGCGCAGTTTATCGATTTCGTCATTGATCGAGGAATCTTTTTCGATATAAGTATCGGTGGTGGGAAGATAGGCCTCGGGTTGATAATAATCATAGTAGCTGACAAAATAATGAACAGCATTGTCGGGAAAAAATTCTTTAAATTCACTGGCCAATTGGGCAGCCAGGGTTTTGTTGTGGGCAATAATCAGAGTCGGTTTCTGAACTTTCTGGATGATATTGGCCATGGTAAAGGTTTTACCGGAGCCGGTCACGCCCAGTAGAGTTTGAAATTTTTGTTTCTTTTCGAGACCAGCGACGAGTTGCTTGATGGCCTGCGGCTGGTCGCCGGTGGGTTGATAGGGTGGTTTAAGATTAAATTTCATTTATTACTGATCATTTAAATATGTATTTACAGTGTACCAATTTTTTATGATTGATTGGGATGTAATTCCTGGGCAAATTTACAATATTTCTCGAACTCAGGTATCTTTTCCTTGATATGACATAGATAATCGGAGCGTTTTTTTCTGATGTCCGGTATTTTTATTAATGTGGTTGAGTAAGTATTGATGGTTGAGTTGTCAATAACTCGCATGGGAAGCAGTTTTTCTTGGGCAAATTTTTTTAAATTTAGGTAACCAATAAAGCCATTATTAAAAATGGCTGGTTTGATGGTCCGGGCGCGATTCAAACTGTTGCGACGCCAGCTTTCGATACCGCCATGCAGATAGACTAGATAAACTGAATAACTTCTGGCTCGGGCAGTGTTAATAATGGATCTAATTTTGTTTTCATCGTCTAGGGTAGTTTCATAAATAAGATTAATATTACTGGCAATAGATTCATTCAGTATCTTTCTGGCCAGCCAGGATGATTCTTGATGGGTTGAAAGAACTTGTTTAATATTGTTCTCGGAATAATCTTCACCCACCAATTTAGGTTTAATCAGATTGGAATCGATATAGGCATGTTTGGTTAGAATTGTCGGAATCGCGCGGTTAATAAATATACTTTTACCCGCACCCAAACACCCGCCAACGATTATTAGTTCGGGGTTGCCGGAGATGTTTTTTGGGTTAGTAATGCGGAAATTATCAATTATATCTTGATGCAATTCTAATCGCTTCTGGCGTATTTCCTCATCAGAGGCGGAGAGGGACTGGGAACCATTAATAATATTATACTGATCAATGGTATGAATGATTGGGGGTGTATTTTGCAGATCTTTCTCTGACAATTTGGTAATAAACGACACATCCTTTGAATTGAATTCCAAATAGCAATTTATTAAATCAATATTTTGTTGAGTATTGAGGCCAATTGGCGCGAGGTGTTTATTTGTCTTTTCTTCGGCAAGTTTAATAAAATTTGATAGTTCTATATTTTTTTCTATGGCACTATTACCGCTATTATTGATAATACGGTGGAGTTCCTTCCGATCTTCCTTTGATAAATAATATTCTTTGGTTAAATTTTTACTCAGGGCATAAGTAAAATCTATCTGATTTTCCCGATATTTTTCTCGCAGTTTTTCAGGATTAAAATATTTGTCGGTTAAATCTTTACTTGGAACATAAGTAAAATATCGCTGATTTTCCTGATATTTTTCTCGCAGTTTTTCAGGATCAAAATATTCAATTCCCATAATAATATTCCTGATAGTATTCTTTATTTATACTATATTTTGTTTTTTTTGGCAACTAATTATCCTTGATAATCTTGTCGTACCCGTTTTTTTGTATATGATATATTTAAGAACAAAATAATTATGACCTACCTATCAGTCAAAGAAGCAGGAGAGGCTGCCGGAAAGAATGAGCGCACCATTCGGCGGTGGATTAATGGCAATAAGATCAAGTGGACCAAAATTAAGGGTAAATATCATATCGACCGGCAATCGTTGCGTGAATATATCGTAGGGGCGGGTTTTAAACCCGCCCGCCCGGATGTAGGGGCGGACCCGCATGTCCGCTCTGTTTTGGAAGATAAAAGTATTTCGGACGGACAAAAGTCCGGACACCAAAAAATGTCCGAGAATGAAACAAATAAGGAAGAAAAATATGTCCGCATCCCGATTAAAACGTACCAAGATATATTGCGCAATATATATCAGGTATCAAATGAAAAAGCTGGAGAAAAAAACTATAAATTGGAAGAGGGAAAAGAATACACCCTGATGTCCGACAGACAAAAAATGTCCGATTTTGCAGATCATAACATGTCCGTTAATAAATATTTGAAATATCCCATTGCTAGTCAAGAAGCACATTTATCACCTGTGGAAATGTCCGATATGACTGAAAATAATATGTCCGATTTTAAATTACATGCTATTGAAGATACTTTTGAGACAACACCTGGTGTCAACATGTCCGACTTTTCCGGACACTTATCCGCAGTTTCGGACACGTCTGTGGACAACTCCTTGGACAGTCATGATATAATTTATACCGAGAACCCATTTTTAAAAGGATATAATGATAGGATAAAAAAAATGTCCGGACAAAACGAAGAAATGTCCGGACATAATAACCGGATAGTTGAATTGTCTGGTTATGCTCTTAGGTTAATTGAAGAAAAAGAACGGGTAGCCAAAAAATTCGAAGAACAAAACGATTTTCTAAAAAACGAATTAACCGCCCTCAGAAGAGAAATTTCGGCCCTACGGGATATCGTGGGAGGCGAGAGGGGTAATCAAGCCGCTATGGGGCAAATTTTGTTAGATAATAACACACAGTTGCAGAGGAAGTTGGCGGAAAATTACGAATTACAAATTACCAATTACGAGACACAATTAAATAATATTGTAGGGGCGGGTTTAAAACCCGCCCATGATCGCGCATCATCCCCTACCCACGCCAATAGCGATGATCGCCGACAAATAGGGGCGGGGTCTTCCGATTACGTCTGCGTTTGCCACCGACCAGGCCATGAATATTACGATAACAAATATTATATCTTCGGGTTTTGGTTGTTTGCTATATTTATATTAATCGGCAGTCTGGTGATTTTGGGTGGGATAATTGTTAATATATAGTCAGAGGGATAGGTTTATGATATTAGCTACTCTGGGTTATATTCGAAGAAATGGACAGACATTGATGCTGCATCGGGTAAAGAAAGAAAATGATGTTCATGAAGGTAAATGGAATGGACTGGGGGGAAAGATTAAAAAAGGCGAGACACCGGAAGAATGTATAATCAGAGAAATTAGGGAAGAATCAGGATTAATCGTTAAAGAATCAACATTAAAAGGAATACTGACTTTTCCTGATTTTGACGGACAAAACGACTGGTGTGTTTTTTTATTCGTGATCAATGATTTTGACGGTCAATTAACTGATTCCAATGAAGGTAACCTGCGGTGGATTGATAACGATAAAATTGATAACCTGAATTTATGGGAAGGTGATCGAATATTCATACCATGGCTAAATGAGCCGGGTTTTTATTCAGGCAAATTTGTTTATCAAAATAAAAAATTAATTGATTATTACTATAAGAGTTATCACCAATAAGAATATGCGACGCGAAAATATAGCAAAAAATATATTAATCATTATTCTGGCAATAATATTTTATCCTTACCTGGCGAATAATCTGGCATTGATTGACGCCGGACAATTAAATAATTTTTTATTGATTATTAGTATCCTACTAGTCACTGTTTGTTTTGCTAATTTTGCTTTTACCTACGAAAGAGTAAACAGTAAGTCAATTGGGCAAAGATGGCTGGCGCACGCGGCCACTTTTTGTTTTATGTTGCTAATGGCTCTGCTGCTGGAAAGTATGGCCATATCGGTGCAAACGATTTATCCGACCTTATCGGTCTTAATCTGGTTTTTCTCTGGTTTACTTTATCTGGGGATAGTTTTATATGATTTCTGGGACGCGCAAAGAATAATTAATAATAAATAATGAAAAAATATTGGATCGCATCAATTGTTGTTATTTTAGTTACCATAGTTGGGGTGTATTTTTATATCACCCGCAACGATTATTATTTGGGAAATGATAATAGCAATGTCCAAGAATATGATATGACCGTGGCCGGACAGGTGGAGCGAGTGAAGGAGGAAACTGTGCAGTTGTTATCGGCCGGTGAGTTTGTGGGTGAGGCGACAGCAATACTGCAACAAGGCAATGCCTGGTTCAGAATCCAGATAAAAGGTAATCTGAACCCAGCACCCGAAAATAAATTTTATGAGGCCTGGCTGGTACCGGTTGATGAAACCAGCGGCTGGTATTCGTTGTATGATCTCAAAAAACAGGATGACGGTACCTATTTTGTCAGTTATGCCGGCAGTCGCGATATTTTGGATGTCGATAAAGTACTAATTACTTTGGAGGGGGAGGAGATGGGGTTCGATGGACAGGCCGAAACGACGGTGTTGGAGGGAGATTTTAGTATTTAATTATTAATTTATGATTTATGCTAATTAACCATCTCCCTCATGTCATCCCCGACCGGAAGCGGAGCATAGCGGAGCGCTCCGGTTATCGGGGATCTCATCAATAAGACGTTTAACTAAACTTAATGATAAGATCCCCGCTCAAGGCGGGGATGACAGGGGAATGACTAATTAGAACAACTCGTTAATTTATCTTGTAATTCGTTATTTATCTTTAGGAACAATGTTATTTATGAATATTTATTATTACAATTTGCCCACGGTGAGTTTAAAGATACTGGCGGAAAATAATAAGCTGGTGGGGATTCAATTCAAGCGAGAATATTGGCAAAATCGACAAGTCAATAAAACGGATAATATTTTTAGCCAGCAGTTGGAAGAATATTTTAAAGGCCGGCGGACGGAATTTGATTTGCCAATTAGTTTTAAGACAGGCACGGCCTGGCAAAAGAAAGTGTGGCGGGCTTTGACCAAGATTCCCTATGGTCAAACGATCAGTTATGGAGATTTGGCGGCCCAACTGGGTGACCGAAAGAAAGCCCGAGCGGTGGCCGCTGCTTGCTCGGCCAATCCAATACCGATTGTCATTCCCTGTCATCGAGTAATTGCCGCGGATGGCACTTTGGGAGGATATGCAGGTGGAGTTAGTATCAAAGAATGGTTACTGGATCAGGAAAATATTTGATGTTTAGATTAATAAAGTTTGGACGATGAATAAAAAATATAACCAATTGACGCCGGCGGAAGAGGAGGTAATTGTCAATAAAGGTACTGAGCCGGCTTTTACGGGTGAATACAATGATCATTTCGAGCCGGGGACATATGTTTGTCGCCGTTGCAATGCCCCCCTGTATCGCTCCAAGGATAAATTTCATTCCGGATGCGGTTGGCCGGCTTTCGATGATGAGATTGCCGGAGCGGTCAAACACGTACCCGACGCGGATGGCGCGCGCACGGAAATAGTGTGTAATAATTGCGGAGCGCACCTGGGACACGTATTTACTGACGAGAATTTAACCCCAAAAAATGTCCGGCATTGTGTTAATTCTTTGTCGATGAAGTTTATTGGGAAATAATTAATCCAAAATAAATAATTAATTAATTTTTACTTAATGTCCGATGTTTTATAATGGGCATATGCTAAAAATTAATTATTTTTTATGGGGAAAAATATGAAAATACCGCCGAAAGATAAATATTTTATGCTTGATCAGAATTTTATTATCGATGCTGGTGACAAAGAATATGTATTAATGATTCGGGATCTGGATGACAAAGATAAGCCGCGGGAAAAATTATTGGAATATGGGCCCACGGCTTTGTCGAGCGCCGAGTTGTTGGCCGTGGTGCTGAATGTGGGGACCAAAAAAGAGGACGTGCTGCAAATGTCCGATCGAATATTAAAAGAATATGGCGACCGAACCATCATGCACAATAAGAATCCGCGCAGTCTGGCTAATGAATTAAATATACCCCTGTACAAGGCCTGTCAAATTGTGGCTTGTTTTGAACTGGGGCATCGTTATTTTAAGGATAATCAACGAGGGAAAGTAGTAATTCGTACCGCCAAGCAGGCTTTTAATTATCTTAAAGATATGCGACAGCTACCCAAAGAACAATTGCGGGGGTTATATCTGAACAGTCGCTATCAATTAATCCATGATGAAGTGATTTCAGTCGGTAGTTTGACGGCCAACATTATTCACCCGCGGGAGGTTTTCCGACCGGCGATTGAATACGCGGCGGCGGCCGTCATTATCGCTCACAATCATCCTTCGGGTAGTGTTAAATCGAGTAAATCAGATCTGGAGATTACCACTCAATTAAAAGCGGCGGGGCAGATATTGGGTATTGATTTATTGGATCATCTAATTATTGCCGGCAATCGTTTTGGCCGGGTAGAAAATTAAATAATAATTCGTAATTCTAATAATGAAGTATTTATTATCCAACAAATATGATTCCGGGGCGTGTTTTGACGGGATGGAGATGGGACTAGATTTATTGGTGGCTCGCGATAAGCAATCGGGTAAATCAAGTATTAGTAAATCGACTCAATTTCACGTTGAGAACAATGATTACTTGGGAACAACGGCCACTATTATCGATTTGTATTTGCAGACGGGTAATATTGATGGTCTAAAAAAGGCCCTAAAAAAGATCCGAGATGATTTGGTCCATTTGCAGAAGAATTACAAGTTGGTCAAAAAAAGCCAGACGAATTAGAAATTAGTAATGCATGGTGGCGACTTTTTATTGGAAAACACTTATTATTAAGTGTTTTTTTGTTTAAGATGATATTGTTGGATAGTAATGTCTGAGCTTTATTTCTATTATTTTTTGATCTATGTTTGGCAGATTAAACGAATTTTTGTTCGGTAAAAACAAGAACCAAAAGACGGAAGAGCTGATCGAGGGTAAAGAGTATCGTCTTGAAATAAATAATGATCCTGAGTCGATAGACATGATAGACTGGCTGTCAGATCAGCCGACCAGTGAAGTGATTAAGCTGGTAAAACTTATTGAAAAAAGCAACCAGAATATTGGCACCATAATTGATACCCAAGCTGGTTACAGTAAAAATACCATCTATATCGCGACTAAATTTGCCGATATCCGGAATAAGAAATTTAAGATTATGGCGGTGGAAAACGATGGTTTGGCAGTAATAGATTTAAAAAAACAGATCTGGGAGCATATTCTCAATGAAGAAATAGAAATTGTGCAGAATGATATCACTGAGTTTTTGCAGTACGTGGAGAAGAACTCCATTATGGCGGTGGTGGACTGCGGCACCTCACATGGAATGGATGATGAAATCGGCCAAGAATTTACCCACCAGATTCATCGAATTTTAAATCCAGGGGGCATGGTGTCAGTTTTACATTATTCCAAGAAAGAAAGGTCAAAAAAAAATATGGTGACGCGGGGGGTGAATGATTTGAAAAAATTGTATTCACCGGCCAAGTTTATGGAAGAGGAGCCATGGCAGGAAATAAACTGGAAACACCAAGGGTTGATTCATCATGCCTGGACGGCAGTGCTAAAAAAGAGGACTCAAGATGAAGAAAAAATTATGTAGTTTATGCTTATTGGGCGTAAATTGCATGTGGAATGGACAAAATAAACGTCATGATAAATTGGTGGCGATAGCCAAGCGAGGCGAGGTGGTGGGAGTATGCCCGGAACAATTGGGTGGGTTTGGTACGCCGCGGCCGGCGGCAGAAGTCATCAATGGTGACGGATTGGGGGTATTGGAGGGGAAAAATAAAGTTATTAATAAATTTGGCGAAGATGAAAGTGAAAGATTTGTCCGGGGGGCGGAGGAAGTTTGGCGACTAGCTCAAGAATTGGGTATAGACGAATTTATTGGCAAAGCCAAAAGTCCATCTTGTGGAGTAGGCGTCACTTACGACGGCACTTTTTCTGGCAAACTGGTGGCTGGCGATGGCGTGTGTACGGCGTTGTTGAGAAAGAAGGAAATTATCGTGACAAGCAGTGAAGAATATTAAAAAATTACGAATTATTGAGTGGCGTGAATTAATTCGTAATTTTTTATTTGTTTCAATTTTAATTATAATAAAAGCAATTAATTAATAATCAAAACAAAGATGACCAGTTTGCTTAGTTTTATGGGAATTTTCTTTGTCATTCCGCGGACAATTTTGGTGGTATTGTATATTTTTTACCGGTGGTTTTTGAATCCGGTACCCTCTATGCTCTGGCAAGTATTGGGTTTTTTGTTTGCCCCCTACACGCTGCTTTGGTATTTGGCGGTGTACAATTGGTTTGGCGGGGGCTGGAACTGGTGGCAGATTGTCGTTTTACTTATTGCCATTGGCGGCGACTGGACCAGCGCCACTCATAATCTAAAGGCCTTGTTTACGAAGGAAGAGTAGGAAAAATTATGGTAATCAAAACACTGCGACAAATTGGCGATCCGGTTTTATCGGTGCCGGCACGAGTGGTGACAGAAATTGGTGAGACGAAGATAAAAAAGATTGTTCGTGATTTAAAAGAATCACTGCATTTTCATCAGTTGATTGGCTTGGCGGCGCCTCAAATTGGGGTGGGAATAAAAATATTCGTGACGGAGATTTATGAGACGGAAACCAGGAAGAGAGAGGATAGTGATAAACTACGGGTCTATATCAATCCGCGAATAGTCTGGCAATCAAAAAAAGAGGCGGAGATATGGGAGGGATGTGGCAGTGTGGCTCATAGCGATATATTTGCGCCGGTGATCAGACCAGCTAGTTTGAGGGTGAGAGCCCAGAATGAAAAGGGGCAAGAGTTTGAATTGAAAGCGAAAGGTTTATTGGCGCGGGTGATTTTACATGAATATGATCATTTACTTGGGATCCATTTCTTGGAAAAAGTGACAGAACCGAAACGAATAATGGATAAAAGTCATTATTTAAAACAGATCGTGGGGATAAAATAATTATTTATGTTAGAACAGTTAGTAAAATATGACGCTTCGGAGAGGCTGTTACCAGAGCTGGTGATTGATGATAATGAAATTATGCTGGGCCAGACGGTGGTGGTTGATCAAAATGAGGAATCAATGAAATATCACTTGTCCCCCCAGAGTATAAAATTATCTGATGTTGAAATAAGCAATTTCATCAGACAGGCCAATAATTTTTATCTGTTTTTCTTGAAAGAATCAGATGGTAACTGTCATCATTGGAAGAAATGCTATATTAATTTTTTTCGAGAAAATAATGATTACTGCCAATATATCGCCAATGTTGTTCAAAAACACTGGCAGACCAAAGATCCGAGAACTTTTAAATCGATGTATAAGTTCCTCCTGCCCATTGGCCGTTTTTTATTTGACGCTTATCATAAGATGTTGCCTTATGCCGACAATGATAGAACAAAATTAATTAGTTAGGCGGTAGTGAAAACTTAAATATTGGACTAAAATAGAAGTAGAGAGATATTTTATTGTTAGCCATATGCCAAAATGAAAACAGTTATCGATGTAGTCGCTATTGTCAGAAAAGGGGATGATTTTTTGTTGGGCAAAAAGAAGGTGGATAATCCTCCTTACGAGGGAGCTTGGCATACATTGGGGGGGAGCGTGGAGGATCAACCAAAGGCGATGGAGTTGTTTAAGAAACAAGATTTTAACAATGAATATTTTCAGGAAGAAGTAAAACGGCAGGTGAAAAAACAGGCCAATATTGACGTGGATAACATTCGTAATATTGTGCCCAAATTTCGGCACCAACCGCGGGAAGCCATTACTCACAATCGTGACAAGGTGGACCAACGTTTTATTTTTCTGGAATATTTTTGTGATTATGCCGGCGGCGAGATTATTCCCAATGAATACTTTGAAACCTGGGAATGGCATAAAAAAGAAGATCTTAAAGATTTGAAATTGACGCCACCGAGCCGGGAAATGTACGTCGAGCTGGGGTGGGATTGGTTGTGGTAATATAGACCCCCTTGGTACTTAGGGGTAGTGAATATTAATAATATTTAATTGCTAAGGGGGTCCTGGATCGTGAGCGCTTCGCTTCCCGTCCAGGATGACAATTATTTTTCAAGAGTTATTTTTTTATAAAAAAATATGACTAATGATTTAGTAATGCAGGTGGATGAAGAGGACAATGTAGTGGGACTGCGAGAGATTGGTGATTTTGACCAATCGGATTTGATTCATCGCGCCGTGCATTTGATTTTGCTTAATTCTCAGGGAGAAATGCTGTTGCAAAAACGGGCCAAGGGCAAACGATGGTATCCCAATTTATATTCATACTCAGTCAGCGGCATGGTGGAGGACGAACCATATTTCGAGGCGATTGAGCGAGAAACCAAAGAGGAAATTGGTTTAAAGAACTTAATTTTTTGCCGCTTATTTAAGTATATTCACGAAGATAAAAAAGTGGACAATGCCTGGTGCGTAGTTTATTTGGCCAACAGTGATAAAAAAATCAAAGCGGATAAAAAAGAGGTCAGCCGGGTCAAATGGATAAAATTATCAGCCTTAAAAAAAGATCTGCAAGAAAATCCCCAAAGATACACCCCACCTTTCAAAAAAGGAATGAAGATATTTTTTCGGGAACATTTTGATAATTACAAATGATGAATTACAAGATTTTGAAAATATAGTCTGATTTTATGATCGAATACGAACTAACATTCCTGGCTAAATATATTCCCGAGGAATTAATTAAGTCTGAGAAAAAAGAGATTTTAGATATTTATCTGCCGAGCAAGGAGGCGCATTGTGATTTGCGGATTAGAAAAAATGGCGATAAATACGAGATCATCAGAAAGCGACCGATTGATGAGGCGGATTCGTCAATTCAACAGGAAACTAATATTGCCCTGTCGGCGGACGAATTTGCCGAATTATCAGCAGTCCCCGGCAAAAGAATACATAAGTGGCGCTTTGCTTATCACTATCAGGACAAAATAGCTGACGTCGATGTCTTTTTGGATGATTTGGCCGGCCTGGTGCTAATTGAGTTCGAATTTCCCAGTCAAACCGAAAAGGATAAATTTATATACCCGGATTTTTGCCTGGCCGAAGTGACGCAAGTAGAATTTACCGCCGGCGGCATGTTGGCGGGGAAGAAATACGCTGACATTGAAGAGGAATTGGAGAGGTATAAATATAAAAAATTAATAATTAATGAGTAGCGCTAATTAACCATCCCTATGTCATCCCCGACCGGAAGCGGAGCG
>JBAZOB010000020.1:0-21414 GCA_041648895.1 Patescibacteria group bacterium | reverse complement strand
TGTTCAATTTATTGATTAACTTCATTTTGATGATCAGCGGTGGTAATATTTTTAATAATTTCATTTTCCGGCGCCAGGCACATAAAAGTGGCTCCAAACAAAGTGTCCGGGCGGGTAGTAAAAACATTAATTTTAAATTTAAAATTTAAAATTTTAAATTCGATATCTGCTCCTTCACTGCGACCAATCCAATTTCTCTGCATTTGTTTGATCGGTTCTGGCCAGTCCAGGTCATCCAGTCCAGCCAATAACTTGTCGGCATATTCGCGGATTTTTAGTACCCATTGGCGGATTTTTTTCTTGGTGACCGGGGTGCCGCAGCGTTCACACTTGCCCCCGACCACTTCCTCGTTGGCAATACCCGTTTTGCAGGAAGGACACCAATTGATTGGCTTGTGGTCCTCGTAGGCCAAACCATTTTCCCAGAGTCTTAAGAATATCCATTGGGTCCATTTGTAGTACTCAGGATCACTGGTGCGAATTTGCCGGGACCAGTCATAACTAAAACCAAACATGGCTAGTTGTTGATAGAAACGCGCGGAGTTTTTGTCAATCACAGTCGAAGGATGAATGCCTTTTTTGATGGCGTAGTTTTCGGCCGGTGAACCAAACGAATCCAGTCCCATGGGATGCAATACTTCTTTACCTAGTAATCTCTGATAACGAGCTATAATATCGGTATAAACGTAGCCCTTGGGATGCCCCACATGCAGGCCTTCACCACTGGGATAGGGAAACATGTCGAGCACATAGTATTTCTCTTGACCAGGCAAGGGATCATGGGTTTCATATATTTTATCTTTGGCCCAGATTTCCTGCCACTTACTTTCGATCTCCTGGGGAGTATATTTTTTTTGGTTCATTAATTGGTTTATTAGCTGGTAAGTGTTTTTAATTTGTAATTAATTATATTTTATAAAAAATAACCATCTTTTACTAATTGAATGTGGGTGGCAAATAGATGGTATTGGATTTTGCTATAATTAACTAAAAGCGATTTAGAGATAAAAGATATGATTGATTCGTTGGAAAAAATTGCCGAGGACAGGTTTTTACCTAACCGGGCCTACGACTGTATTGATCAATACATTGACGATCTGATGGATATTATTGACGGTCGGGTATCGCCTTTGCTGAAGGGAGAGGCGCAAAAAAGAGAACTGATCAAGTTTGAAAGTGGTTTGTATCATCTGTTATCTGAGATCAATAAGTTGAAAATCAGATTGATATATTTTTATCCGGCATATTTTTTTACCGCGCCGGGGCGAAAAATGTACCGGCAAATTTTTGGCCGGGAAAATAGGGCGCGGACAATAAAAAGCTTGGTAAAAAATTTATATTTAAAGCGCTATTTTTGGCGCCGCCAAAGCTACCGGGAGAACTTTGCCGGCTGGGCCACCGGGGCGCGGCGGTGGGTGGAAAAAAATATTAGTCGCGCGCTGCAGCGGGCGATCGATGAACGAACCGGCGAGATAAAACTGCGGCCAAAGGATTTGCCGGGAACATTGCTAGCGACAAGTGGGCCAAAGAAGAAATATTATAGTCTCGGGGAGCTGGTTCATCCGGAAAGAATTACTATTATCGTGAATCCAGATTTGGCCAGACGAAAAATCAAAAAATTAATCAGCTTTAAAAAAGACTTGAAAAAATGGATCAGCGAGCTGGATTATCAAATTGACAACCGGCGTCATAACACGCGGGAAGATAATCATGACCCCAAAAATAAACTTGAATCGATAAATTTACTGGAAGCCAAGAAATTAATTTTATTTTTGTACAAAAAGAAAATCAATGTCATGATCGTTAACACCTATTATGTGGCGGCGGCGATCTATCAGATGAAAGAGACAATTGGCATCAGTAAGCTGGCGGTGAGTGAAAAAGAAATTATTCGCTATTTCGAGAATGATAGTAATTATGAAAAAATATTATCCCAAGTGGATAAATTTGTTTTTGGGGCTTCACGCGGTTATTCTCAGGGGGAAAGAAAACAGTTGAGCCAGAAATTGATTAATTTCAGCCGGCAATTGGCTAAAAAATATGTTGACAATGAAATAAAAAAAGGCCGGAAGACTGCTTATTTTCAAGCGGAATATCCAGTGAAAAGCTATATTGGCTATCTGGATAAACTGCTAGACAGTCTAAAACTTTCCCTTTCGAGGGGGGCGGGGGGATGGACTTATGTAATTGATCCAGACCGACTATCATTTGGTGTTTCGGGTCTGAGCCGGAAAATAATTTGTGACACCCATAAAAAGTCGCTGTATGAGATATTTGCCGTTTTGCTCGGTCACGAAATGACTCATGTACTGCAACACCACAATCGTCAACACGGAAAAATCAAATTGCTGGTGGGAGGAGTCACGGACCGGCACTATATTTTTGCGGAGGCGGGAGCCAAGATGATGGAAAACCGGATCAGTCAAAAGTTATTCAGCGTGAAAAATTTGCCTCATCCTTATTACATCGCCGCGATGCAAAGACGCTTGGCGGGTGGTAATTATTTCGACTGCGTGCTGACTTTTTATCAAAGCATGCTGGCCAACGACAAGAAGATCAATCATCGGGCCGGCCGGACAGAAGAAAAAAAGAGAAAATATCAGAATTATCTAAAAATTGCTCTCCACCGGGTGCATCGTATTTTCCGACCGATGGTGGTGGACTTAAATTCGCATCAACCGTATCTGACCAGCAGTAAAGACGCATTATACTTGGAACAATTGATGTTGATTGAGGCTCTGAAAAAATACAAGATGGAACACATGACCATGATTGGTGGAGTTAATCTGGAAAATTTATTTCTATTGGCCAAAATTGGTCTGGTGGACCAGCGGACCATCAGTAATTTAACCAACACCATGCAGGATGAAAAATTGATTAAGCTGGTCAAGGGATATTTTGATCAATTTATTCGAAAGCATAGGAACAAGAAATGAAAATAACCAATATTCCAAATTATATTGCCTGGTGGAATCAGCTGGGAGAGAAGAAGAATCTACTGGAGATGGTGGGAAAAAATACCAGACGAAAAATTAAACAATTGTTGCAAATTACTGAAGAAAATGACTTGCGGATGGTAGTGGAAGAGGCGACAGATGAATTGGCGGCCAAATTTTTTAACGTCTACAAAAATTTTATTTCCAGCCAGAAGAGTGGAAAAGTATATGATGTTTTGCAGATTATTCGAGAAAAAAATACCGTCAAAAAATATAAATTCTTGTCTCTTTATTATCGGGGGGAATATCGGGGTGGGCTTTTATTCTCCGGAGAAAAAGGCAAAATCGCCACTGCTTTCAAGTGTTATCCTCATCAAATTGAGGGTTTGAAATTACCGATTGGTATTGCCTATCTATCAGATTATTATCTGGTATTGTACGCGGCTAAAAATAATTTAGCCCGGATTAATCATGGCCGGGACCGGAATATTTATGGTGTTAATAGTAATCCTGGACTGGCAATGTATAAATTGACGGTGGGCTGTAAACCATTTGTTTCCAAGGCACGGGATGTGGAATGGGTTGATTTTGTCGTCCCAGATAAAAATGATCGGGATATTTTGATTTTCCAAGCGTCGACCAAAGGAGAACCGATCAAGCAGGCAACGTTAATTTTATTTAAGACAAGAAAGGAAGAGATTCCTCAAGTTTATGGCGCTCTGAAAAATATTACCGATTTGCAGTTAGAAGTTATTGATCGGAAAACCGTTTTGGAATAAGGGACGTGGTAAGGTGAATACTGGTAAGCAGCCGGTAGATTGAGTAAAATAAACTATAAATAGTCATTAATGCGAGACAATGGATATATTAAGAAAGGTATTTCAAAAAGCAAAAAATAAATTTGAAGAAAAAGAGAATAGCCACAACGAAGAAACAGATTTAATACAGCAATCCAATGGCAATATGTTACCTCAAATAAATGGATATCCATTGATCACAGAAAAAGATTGGAAAGAAAATATACTCAAACCAGATGAAGAAGTAGTAATTGATGATAATCTAGTTACAATAGATAATTTTTATTGTTTTAATAACACTTATGAATATTTTGTAGAAGCTTTTAATGGTGAAAAAACATCAGCCGATTTTATAAAAGTATTGAATGACTTCAAAGCTGAAGTAGATGGTGATGAGCAGACCATTGAAAAAGATTTCTTTAATTTTACCTATAATTTAATTGCTGATACTGAAGATGAGACCGAGGAGGCAAAAGAAGCAGTGCGGGCATTTATCAGAATTATGGCCGATCGTATCACCGGCGACAGCGATTATGAATATTACCGTAAGGTGCAATGGATGGGGCCCAGTAATGACAGCCAATGGAACGTGATTGGTCACGTTTTGGGCGAAGAGAATATGTTTAGTATTTTTAACAAGGAAAGTATTTTTCACAAAGAGAAAGAAAAAGATTTACATAAGAAATAAGATTTTATTTATTAATTAAAAAACTATGCCTTTTTTGGAGATAGACAATCAAAAAAAATTACCCGAGCTGGAGCAGGAGGTGCTGGAGTTTTGGCGACAGGATAAGACTTTCGAGAAGAGCCTGGATATTCGAAAAAAGGCTGAATTATATAGTTTTTACGACGGGCCGCCGTTTGCAACCGGGACCATGCACTATGGCCATATTGTGGGTAGTGTGATGAAAGATATTGTGCCCCGCTATTGGACGATGCGCGGCTTCCTGGTACCACGAGTGTGGGGCTGGGATTGTCATGGTTTGCCGATTGAGAATATCGCCGAAAAAGAGCTGGGGGTAAAAAGAAAAAAAGAAATTGAAGCGATGGGGGTGGATAAATTTAATCAAACTTGTCGCTCCAAGGTGATGGAATATGTGAAGGAATGGGAGAAAGACGTCGAAAGATTGGGGCGCTGGGCGGATATGGAAAATGCTTATCGGACGATGGATCCGGAATTTATGGAGACTATCTGGTGGGTATTTAAACAGCTCTATGATCAAGGTCTGATCTATGAAGGTTATCGTTCCATGCATATTTGTCCGCGCTGCGAGACCACTTTGTCGCAATCGGAAGTGGCTGAGGGTTACCAGGAGGTGAAAGATTTGTCGGTGACGGCCAAGTTTAAACTAAAAGATGAAGACAATACCTATGTGCTGGCTTGGACCACTACGCCCTGGACCTTGCTCGGGAACGTGGCCCTGGCGGTGGGAGCGGATATTGATTACGTCAAAATTAGATTAAAAGATAGCGATGAGAATTTGATTTTGGCCAAAGACCGAGTGGCCGATATGGTGACGGCCGAATATGAAGAATTGGATCAAATGAAAGGTAAGGATCTGGTGGGCAAGGCCTATGAACCTTTGTTTGATGACTACGCCAAGTTGGATATGGCCAATAAGGAAAATGGCTGGAAAATATATGCGGCGGGGTTTGTGACTACCGAAGATGGTACGGGCGTGGTGCATATTGCGCCGGCGTTTGGTGAAGATGATATGATTTTGGGTCAGGAAAATAATTTACCATTTGTGCAGCATGTGGGCATGGATGGCGTGATCAAAGACGAGGTGGCCAAATTCGCCGGCCAAGATGTTAAGCCCAAGGAAGATCCGACGGCGACGGATGTGATGATTATGAAAGATCTGCAGGAGCGCGGGGTGTTATTTAAAAAAGAAAAATACGCGCACAGCTACCCGCATTGTTGGCGGTGTGACACTCCCCTATTAAATTATGCAACTAGTTCCTGGTTTGTGGCGGTGACTAAGCTGAAAGAAAAATTGTTGGCCAACGCGGCGCCGATTAATTGGATTCCTCAATATATTAAAGAAGGGCGGTTTGGTAATTGGTTGGAGGGGGCTAGAGACTGGTCCATCTCTCGGCAACGCTATTGGGCCAGCGTGATCCCAATCTGGCGGTGTGAATGTGGCGAACTGAAAGTGGTGGGTTCGATTGAAGAATTGTATCAATTGAGCGGAGAAAAAGTGGATGATTTGCATAAAGATGTGGTAGATAAAATTACTTTTCCTTGCGAAAAATGCAAAAAAACGATGGGGAGAATTCCGGATGTCCTGGACTGCTGGTTTGAATCCGGCTCCATGCCCTATGCCCAAATGCATTATCCGTTTGATAATGAAGAATTATTTAAGGCGGGATTTCCGGCCAAATATATTGGTGAGGGAATTGATCAAACCAGTAAATGGTTTTTCTACCTGCACGTGATCGCCACCGCGCTCAAAGACAGCCGGGCGTTTGACAACGTGATTGTGAACGGCATTGTGCTGGCGGAAGATGGCAAGAAAATGTCCAAGCGGCTGCAAAATTACCCTGATCCGCGGCATATTTTTGAGAAATACGGGGCCGACCCACTGCGTTTTTATTTGTTATCTTCGCCCGTGGTAGCCGCCGAGAATTTTAACTTTATGGAAAAAGACGTGGCCGAAGCGGCGCGGGGCATTTTCCGGATGCTGTGGAATACCTATTCCTTTTTCGTCATGTACGCCAATATTGATAATTTTACACCTAGTGATAATTGGCGGTCGGATAACTTGCTGGACAGATGGATCATGTCGGAGCTCAATATTTTGACCAAAGAAGTCAATGAACGCCTGGAGGCCTATGAATTAAACAAAGCGACTCGTTTGTTCCCCAAATTTGTGGATAATTTGTCCAATTGGTATGTGCGTCGTTCGCGGCGTCGTTTCTGGAAAAGTGAGAGTGATACGGATAAACAAAGCGCCTACCAGACTTTGTATGTGGTGTTGGTACAATTGACCAAATTGATGGCGCCCTTTACGCCTTTTATGACCGAGACGATTTTTATGAATTTGACTAATAAGGAAAAAGGGTCGGTGCACTTGCAGGATTATCCACTGGTTAACGAAAAATTGATTGATGAGAAATTGAGCGCCGATATGGCTTTTGTGCGGCAGGCGGTGGAAATGGGATTATCGGCTCGAGCTAAAGCGGGAATTAAAGTCAGACAACCTCTAAATAAAATGGTGATTAAATCGGTGGCAAAGATTGAAGATGAACAGTTGTTTGATTTAATCAAAGACGAGGTCAACGTTAAAGAAATTGAGTTAGTTATTTTAGAGGTGATGGACAACGATGCTGATATGGATGTGGAATTGGATATTAATATTACTGATGAATTGAAGATCGAAGGCATGGCGCGCGACATTGTCCGCCACATTCAGCAGGCGCGCAAGGAGGCCGGGTTCAATGTGGATGATCGGATTGTTATTCTTTATGAGACTCAGGTGGAGGAAATCAAACAAGCCTTCGTGGCCCATGCCGAATATATCGCCCACGAGGTGCTGGCCGAGCGTATGGTCACGGAAGACGATGAAGAATATGAATTCACCAAAGAGGCCGACGTGGAAAAAATGCCGTTGGTGATTAAATTGAAACGGGTGTAATCGATTTGATTATTATTGTAGGGGCGGACCCATGTGTCCGCCCTTGAACGCCAATTTGATGTTGATGATCAAATATAATGTTACGCGTGTAATGAATATACACGGGATTGATTATGCGCGTATAATTTTTTTAAATTCAAATTATTTTCGCGATCAAGGGGCGGACACACGGGTCCGCCCCTACATAATGATAAATGAAATATATTAATTTTTTATTCACCACATATTTAAATCCCCATCATCACCATTGTTTTATGGTTTTTTTGTGCACCTTAAAAACCTGGCACAAAATCAAAATCAAAGGAGATGATATGTTTGTCCAAAACCAAAACAAGAATAACAATTTGTTTGGCAGTGTGGTTGTTGGTATTGATATTAATACCCAAAACCGTGGCCGGTAATTCAGAACGTGTATTACGTGATGTCCCCTATCGTAATCAGGTAGATTCGTATCCGGACTGGCCCCACGGCTGGTCGTCGTGCGGTTACACCTGTATGGTGATGAGTATTTTGTACAATCAGGCCGTGCCGGAAAATATGAATGAGATCGATTTACTCAAAAAGTTGCGAGACAATTGCTCGGTGATAGGCGGCGACATTGTTTTTTACAATTGGAATCTGAGCGATGAGTTTTGCCGCGATTGGCTGCCGGAATTCAATTTGCAGGTTAACTATATTATCGGCGACTATGAGCGACAGTTTAAGGAATCGATCGACCGTGGCTGGCCGGTCATTGTCGGAACATATATTTTTGGCGACGTCGGACACGTGATTTTGCTGGTCGGTTATGACGATAACAACTGGATTGTGCATGATCCGGCCAATGCTTGGGGCAAGGAATATACGCCGGAGAGCTGGTGGACGGAAAACGCCGCTTTTGTAACTTATCCCAAGGGCAGTTTTACTTGTCTTTATGGAGTGGTAATTTCTTCTGACCATCGGATTGGTGAGGGAAAACAAAAAATAATATCCATCTGGGAGCCACTGGTACATTTGGGTGATTCATACTATGAGGGAGAAATTAATGAAGATTTTGTTAAACCACAGGCGGATTGTCGGAGCCAGAGCTGGCACTTTGATTTATCCAGCCAGGATCTGGCGGGATTAAATGGTTGTTGTTTGCAAATGAAAGTGGCCGGGGCACAGCGGTTATGGGAGAACAATCAGGGTAATCCGGTCTATATCAACGGGGTGGAAGCGGCCGAGATTGTCACCCAGGGTGAGAATCCTGATAATAATCATTCTATTCATCAGTTCTATGTTTTCCGGGAATTACTGCGGGAAGGAACGAACATAATTTTGATCCGGGCTTGGACGGCGCCGATCAAAAACGGTAACCGATACATTGATTTTGATGATTTTGAAATATCAGAAATGTGCTTGCGGCTTGATTATGGTGATGATCTTATTCAATGCTACGAGGAGCCCCGGGTGGTGATTGAACCGGAAGCGTTGGTGCGGGATGAACCGGTGAAATTTGAAGTTGGTGAGCAAGATTTTTCCCGGAAAGAAACCAAAAAGGCGGAAAAAATTGTGGCTGAGCTCAAAAATGTGGGGGGTCAGATTGTGCCGGCGGACGACGAAAGACAGGCGCAAATCGCCACTTTACTGGCACCGCTGGCGGATCATCTGGATAAGTTTCAACGGATCAAAGCGATTAATTATATCTTGTTTGAATCACCCACCATCGATCCGATCGGCTTGCCGGACGGGACTCTATTGATCCCGACCGGTTTTATTCGCTATCAGCGCGATAAAATGGCGGGGAAATTGGACCAGGCCATGCTTTTTCCAATTATCTCAGCACTGGTCCAGGCCGATCGAGGAATCAGTTACGAACAGGTAAAACGTAAAGACAAGATTGATGTGGTGGGATTTTTTGGTTCGCTGGCGAAAAAAATTACCGGTAACGATGTAGCTCAATATGCGGGGACAGCGCTGGAGTTGGCGGCGGCCTTGACGATGGAGACAGAAGACGAGGATTTCTATCTGGCTGACGCCTGGGCGCTGGATATTCTAACCGCCATGGGCCTCTCGGCCAATGAAGCCTATACATATTTTGACGCCACCGATGCTTACGAACGTGATAATCCGGATAATCTGGAGGTTTTCTATATGTTCGCCCCACCGGCCGAAAAGCGACTTAACGCTTTGATCAAGTACGATTTTGTCAAAAATGTACTCGATTCCCCCATCTCGCCCGGGCTGTTCGACTTTGCCAAAGCAGCGGAGAAATAAATATCAAAATAAATATATATCATATAAAGCTTGCTGTTTTTTAAAAGACGCAAGCTTTTTTAAAACCCCCTATGTCATCCCCGACCGGAAACCGCCCAGGGCGGAGCTCCGGCCATCGGGGATCTCATATGTAACGTGTTAATTTGCGTTCTAGATGATGAGATCCCCGATGGCCGGAACGTTCGGATGCCTCACTTCCGGTCGGGGATGACAATCAAGATTTATTTGTCATTAAAATACTGTTCGGTTATAATTATGAATGTTACTTATTCACTAAAAATGACGGTATGGAAATCTTCTGGCACGGCAATTCGGGAATTTCAATTAAGGGCAAAAACGCCAATGTGGCGTTTAATCCTAAGGATATTACTGGTTATGATCTGGTTATTTTTTCGGCTGAACAAAAGGAACAAAAATTGGCGGAAGGGCAGTTTGTGGTGGATGGACCGGGCGAATACGAAGTCAAAGCGGTGATGGTCTATAGTATCCTCAATCCGGACGATAATAAACATTTTGCCTGGCAAGTGATGGTGGATGACATGGCTTGTTTTTATTCGGACAAACTGGATTTTGTCCCAACTGATGAACAGCTGGACGCCATGGGCACGATCGACGTGGCTTTTGTGGCTTTGCCGATGAACAAAGAAGAAGAAAAACAAATGCAGACTTTGATTGAGAAACTGGAACCGCGGATCATTATTCCGATTGCCAAAGACGATGATACTTCCGCCCAAGTCTGTGTTGACCTTTCCCGCGTCCTGGGCCTCAAATGTGACGCCCCGGCGAAAAGCTTCAAGCTCAAAAACCGCACCCAACTGCCGGAAGACCAACAACTTTACATTGCCTTGGAAAAGACGAAATAACCCTTTATTGTCATCCCCGACCGGAAGCGTAGCGCTCCGGCCATCGGGGATCTCATCGGTAAGCAATGAAAATTCATCAAGTAACAAATCTGGTATAAGGGGTCCCCGCAAATTGTGAGGAGCGATAGCGACGAAAATTTTTGGGGGGGAGGCGGAACCGATCCGACTCAAGCGCAATGGGAGACGGTTCCTACCGGCTCGCATGAAGCGGGGAGGATCGAGTTCAGCCGAGGGCGAGTGGTGGAACTGGTAGACACGAGGGACTTAAAATCCCTTGGACTTATCCTCCGTGTGGGTTCGAGTCCCACCTCGCCCATTTAGATATAAAAAAACACAGTATATGACTGTGTTTTTTGGTTTTTGGGCAAGAAAAAACTCCAGTGCTTTTATGCACCGGAGTTAAGAAATCATTTCCCCGGCTCTGAGGTTGAGCCGGAGGGTGAAAAAATTGGTTCTGGTTTTGTCCAGAAGAAACTCATTTTGAATCCAGCTAAATAGATTCTTTCCCCAGCCTGTCTTATTCTTTTTGAACAAGACATATTTGGGGTCAAAGTTTTGTTGTTTTCAACTCCATTCCCCAGGCCAATCAACCTAGGACCGCAGAACGTGAATAATAATAACAACAAAAAGTAAAATATTCTCATTTTTTCACCTCCTTTTATTTTTTTTAGTTGTTTTATTTATTATGTTAGTAATTATCGAGTAAAACGTTACTGCCAGAGCGAGCAACGCTAACCCGATAAAAAATCTTTTAAAATTAAATTTATATTCTTTTTTTGAGGGGACATCAAGGGGGATGTCTTCAGCATAAAAAGTACCGTAATTCTTTTTATGCTCCTCCCTCAATTTTTTGGCGATCTCGACAATTATTTCTGGTTGAATTGCCAGAATACCCAGCTGCATTTTAATCTGGGCTTTTTTGTCGAATATTTCGCCATCATTTTTCGTTATGGCATAGAACATGAAGAATCTTTCTGGTTCAGGGGCAGATATTATATAATCAACAAATTTATTGTTGATTATCCACAATGCATAATCATGCCCATAATCCTGAAAGACAACTTCTTTGTTTGCCGAGACCAACAGTTCCATTGCCGGCCTTTTATCGGGAGAAAACTGCAATTCCCCCAATAAGGCCGACATCTCCTCGTGTATTTGCGTGTTATATTTGTTACGCAAAAACACTTCCGGATTCGATGTCAGTTCCGGCCGGAAGGCTTCCAAAAAAACCGGGTTGGCGTAGTCACACAAATGCACACTCTCGTGTACAATCGTGGACTCCAGGCAGTCTTGCGAAGAATGCGACTCATTATCCATCATCCATGCGTAATATAAAAGCGCAAGAACAGCCTTTTCTTCTTCAGTTTTAAGATCTGGAAGTCGACCAAAGAAAAATTTAATACCATCTTTTTTTCCGATTGCATCCATATGCCTCTGAGGCATTATGTTTCTCTCTGGCTCTTTAATGTTACGGAGACGTATAAATACGTTTCCGTACAAACACTGCCCATCGAGCTTAAAGAGATCAAATTTATTTAGTTTTTTCCCATTAATCTCTAATTCATCTCCGAGGTAGACAATGTTTACATCAACTTGTTTATCCAGTTGAATTTTTTTGGTTTCTACTTTATCAATGACGTAGAAACCATAAATAAACTCAAAACTGAAGAATGTTTCTGCCCCTATCGAGTACGAAGGAGTGGTCAATATTTTTGCAAAAATTCCGTATTTAGCCAACCTACTGTGGAAACTAAAAAGGAATTTGTAATAATTTTCCCGACAATAATTACCGAGCTTAAATTCTGGAAATTTTTCTTTGAGTTCTTCCCAAAACTTAATCTTTCTTTTCGTAATTTCCGCCTGAGATACTTTGGATCCGGATTTTGGTATTATCTTGTTAATACCCGGATCAACAAATTCGCCCGTAAACTGGTCGCCAATAAGATTATTAGTAAATTCGGAAACGAATAAAAGGAGTTCTTTTGTCCTATTATCCATTTCCACAAAATTTACCTTATAATCTATTTTTTTGGCCGACACTTCATGGAATATTATATCCGGCAAGTTGTCGACCTCCTCCGCCCTCACTTGAGAGCAAAATATTAATACTATGAATACAATAAAAAGTAGTTTTCGCATGAAAACCACTCCTTTCTTTTTTAATTTGCAGTCTATTAAATATTCTTCCAATCAAGAGATATAAAATAGAACACATTATAAGATTCAAAATATTAAATCCTGGAATGTATTCTATTTCACTTATGCAAAAAGATGCACTATTTATGCCATATTTGCTGGTTTTTTTCAAGTATATTGCTATTATTTTGGGCAAGAAAATAGGAGAGTTATTGTACTCTCCCATGAATATTTATTTTGAGCGGCACCAGAGTTCCAGCCCAAAATAAATATAGAATATGAAAAATCCCCAGGCCACCAGGCAGGGTATTAAATGAAAAATTATTCCATATATACCCTCCTCTTTTTCGGATTCTTCTAAACTCTTTTTTGGTGTGACCATGAGGACCAAAATTATCCCAAATATTCTTCCATATGGTACAGAAAATGGAAGAACACCGAGGATTAATCCTGCCCCCAACATGGCCAGAAAAAAACCTGGGGATTTTATTATTATTTTTTTCAAAAAAATTCTCATTTTTTCACCCCCTTTCTAAAATAATATGTGCGAAATATGTACTATTTATCACATATTTAGCGGTTTTTTTCAAGATGGTTATAAAAAAGTAAATAATGGGTAGGATAAATGGTGGCTTGAATACAGCGGATAAATTTCCGTTTTGTATATCAAAAAATACAGATCAGGCGACCTGTATTTTTTGATGATTGGATAATGTCTAATTTATAGTGATTTATTATTTTCCAAATGTTTGATGTACATATAATTTTGATACTGAGCTAATTTACACATTAATCCTATTTCTCGCCCTCCACCAGCGGGAAGTTCTTGTTTCTGCATTTTTTTGCATTGATTGTACATCATGTTAAGATATGCTCCGCCCGTATTCGCATTTATTAATTCGATCGCTTGGGTAATTTTTGATTTGATTACCTTTCTTTTTTGCGATGTGTCCAGTCCGGAATCGATAATATCGCCTATTTGTTTGGCTGATTTCTCTAGTTTATTATTTAAAGCAATCGCCAATCGATCGTTTAAAACTGGTTTGGATGTGGATTCGGTGGAGTAAAAATCCTTAATTGGTTGAGGGAATTTTTCACTTGTTAACATGTTTATTAATTAATTAGTAAAAATTATAGTTAAATTGTGGTTAATTATGGAGATCAATATTTTCTTGAACAAAATAATCCTGGAAGAACTTATCATTGGCGGCCAAATAAGTAAAAAACAATTTGGCTTGCGACTTCATGTTGTCCGGTAGAGATAAATCGTGGTCTGTCCTGTCTTTGAGTCGTTGGCATAAAGGTTTGACAATGTAAATGTGCATATATTCAGGCGTGGTGTAATCACGGCGCTGAATATAATCGTCGAACAAATGATAATATTTTTTGGTTTGAATGATAAAAGCGTTGTTGGCCCAGGATTTTTTTACCTTTTCGATATATTTACTGTTTAGAACGGTGAGATTACCATTTTCACCGTTAATCAGGCCGGAAGGTAGTTCGATGGTTACCAGATCGGACATGGTGGTGACTTGGGCATAGGCCAAATGGCAAAATTCGCCTGATTTGTTCAGGAAGGCAAAACCAAGATCCTGACCATAGCCCTCGAATTCATTCGACAGTTGGAAAGTGGTAAACCCGTCTTGATCCCGCTGGTATTGCTCGTCAGCAATGGCGGCAGCCGTAATTATCTCCGACAGATGACCACAACCGAATTGATCGAGTGGTGCTTGCTTATGTAATTCTGCTGGAATTATTTTTTTGCCGAGATTGGAGATATAGGTAAAATTATTATTGTATAATTTATGCATTTTCTGTGAATTGACGCTTAATTGAGCCAGTAATTTATCGCGGGCGGGATCCTTGGCGCTCATATTTTTCTTTACCCAGCTAACGAGTATTAAATTTTTCACAATACTTTTTTCCAGAGTTTGATTGAGATCCTCAATGAGCCTGATACGCTTTTTTTCAATGGGATTTTCTTCAGGTACAAATTCTGACAAGCCATAGGGACTGCCATATTTAGGCTCATTTAGTTGTTTTTGCGTCAGTTGATAAAGCGAAGGATTATTGGTGAAGTATTCCTTATCTGTTTTGAGGTGAAAATAAGTAAAAATTTTGTCAGTTTGAGATATTTTTTTATAAATCGGATGGAATTGGTCGTGATTCGAGTTTTGCAGTTTCCAACAAGTGTTTATTAATACACCATCCAAATCATCACCGTTTTGCGTGATATCATTGATTCTATCTTTTTGATCTTGAATAACAGCTGTCTTTTCTTGTCGCAAAACGTGCCATTTTTGTTCTTCCTGCTTAATCTCGGCTTTTATCTTTTTTATGGCGCTGGTTTCTTCAAATTGATTATTATTTTCCAGCTGGTTGTAGCTGGCCAATAGTTTGTTTTTGGACTGAGCCAGTTGACTATTTTCTTGACGGGAAATTTGCAGAAATTCATCCTGCTCTTCTTTTTGCAAAGACACATCCTCAAATTGCTTGACTAAATTGTGTTGCTCGTGATTGATATGACTTATTTTGCCATAGAATTGGTCTAATTCTGATCGGGTTTCGGCCAAAAGTTTGATCGATCTTAGCACATCAATGATAGGCTTATAACTGTCTAGTAATTCATAATTGATATAGACTTGATGGCCATTTTTCTTTTTTCGTTCCAGACGATTGATTAATTGTTTAACTTCCCGATATTGGTTTAATTTGGTAACTGATCCCTGGTAATAGATACTATTGGTATCAATTTGATCAGCCATCATCAGAAAACTCTGCTCGAGAGTTTCATCAACGTCCATTTCATCATAAAACAGATCAAGTGATTTGAGTGTCTCGATGTAGTTATGCTTGGCATTTTCCCAGTTGATCTGATAGGCCGGCCGAAAATTGTTTAAAGCATAAAGATATTTTTCATCGATTGAATTTTGTTCTTTAGCTTTTTTACTAAGCCTTTTGTTATTTTTCTCGATTTTAGCTGAAAGTATATTCAATTTTTTAGCCAACTTGGCTGTCCGGTTTTTGAAGAAGTTTTCATCTTGACGTCCGACATTAATTTTGACGTCAATTTCGGCAATGTTTTCAGTTATTAGCTCTTGCAATAATATGTTCTCTTCATTTGTCTCTCTTTGCTTTGACTTTTCTTGGAGAAGTGACGTATTGAGGTCATTGATCTTGGTTTCTGACTGATTAATTTTGATTTGCCATTGTTCCTCAAGTTTGTTAATTTCCTGCTGTATTTTGTGGATTGAAACAAGTTTTTGATCTTGCAATCTAGCATAGGCGGCATCGATTTTTTCATAAAAAGTAAGGTCACGACTTTTTTGGTCAGGCAGTAATTGATTGATTAGTTTATTAATCGGGGGCAGACAGGTGGAAGTGTAGTCTTCGATGCTATTTTTTATTTCCAGAATTGGATTTTTGGCTATCTTTTCTCTTGGGTTTGTTCCCAAAGAAAGTATTGGTGGTATATTTTCGAGATCACTGTTGGTTGTTTGTAAATTATTCATTTAACTAATGATGATAATTTAATATTTGTTACATGCTACCATATTATTATAATTTTGTCAATATATAATATACTAATTAACCTTCTGGAAATGGGGACTAGATTGGGCCACCATTTTTCATATGTTACAATGATTTCATAAATACTTTATATTTAACTATACATGTGAATAATATTGCCTTCCAAAAATAATCTGGATGGTTCGAGACGTGGTGTTGTTTCTTGAATAATTCACAATTTTTCTAGTATTCCCCATTTTGGAAAAATATGGGGACTTTAATCACTAAATTTGGTTTAATTTTGGTATTTTTAGTACCAAAATTAGTAATATTTATGAAAAATGCCTGGTATGTCTATATTCTCCAATGCGCGGATAGAACTCTTTATACCGGCATTACCAAGGATATCGAAAAACGAGTGGTGGAGCACAATTCGTCGGAGTTGGGAGCCAAATACACGCGCGGGCGGCGGCCGGTGAAATTGGTGTATTCGAGAAAATTTAATAATAAATCTGCTGCAGCTAAAGAGGAATACCGGATAAAAAGACTGTCAAGAACAGAAAAATTAGAATTGGCCAAATATTAGCCAAAAAATACTAAAAATAACTTGGAGGCAAACTGTCTATTGTTATTAGCATCAAAACAACATATGCTCAAGTTCACGTATATTTGAATTAATAAGAAAGGAAAAAATGGGAAATGCATATCGGGTAAAAAATTATGACAGCAAAAGAGGTGGCCGAGGCAGAGGCTTTGGCGGCGGCAGGGATAATCGACGGTCACAGATGTATGAGGCGGTGTGTGATGCGTGCGGGAAAGATTGTGAAGTGCCATTTCGACCGTCGGGTGAAAAACCAGTTTATTGCAGCCCATGTTTCGATAAACAGGGTGGCAGAGAACGACACCAGGGAAAAAGACAATCTTTCAGTGACAAAAGAAATGATAAACGCCCAGATCGCCAGGTAAGAACTGACAATAATTTTAAACAAGAAATAGAGACTCTAAATAATAAGTTGGATAAAATAGTGCAGTTATTGACACCAATATCAGCGGCAGCTGAGTTACTAAAAAATGACTCACCAAAAAGCGGGGCGGAGGGGAATGAGGCAGTCAAAAATAAACCATCAAAGAAAAAGTCGGTAGGTAAAAAAACAAAAAAAGCCAAAAGAGTTGCTGACTAATAAAAATTGTTTTTACAAATAGTTGTCATTTTCCCCTCACATTGATTTTTTACCTGATTCCTGTTAAAGTAAGGGCATGAAAATTCTTACTTTTCCGGATAAATTTTTAAGAAAAACCGTTGCGGCTGTAACGGTTTTTGATGATAAATTAGCGAGTTTTGCCAACGAACTGAGCGAGGCGATGATTAAATTTGACGGGGTGGGACTGGCGGCGACGCAGGTGGGGGTGGACAAAAGAGTGATCGCGATTAATATTGATAAAGAAAATAATCCAGATAAATTACCCATGCCGATGGTATTGGTTAACCCGGATATTTTGCAGGCTTCCGGCAACTGGGTGGAAATGGACGAGGCGTGTTTGTCAGTGCCGGGCAAAGTCGGAACGGTGAAAAGGCCGAGAGAAGTGATTGTGGTGGCCAAAAATGTTGATGGCACTGATCTACATATCGATGCCGCTGGTTGGCTGGCGCGAGTGCTGCAGCATGAGATTGATCACCTGAACGGGATTTTATTTATTGACCGGATAACGGATAAAAAGAAATTGAAGGAATACAAACCGGATGATAAATAGTGAATTTAAAATTCATCAACATGCAAAATAAAAATAACAATTTAAAAAAAGTGAAAGTCGCGTTTATGGGTACGCCGGAGTTTGCAGTACATTCATTGCAGGCTTTGATTGATGATAAATATGACATAATCGCCGTTTTTACTGCTCCCGATCGGAAGAAAGGGCGGGGACAGCAGATATCTTTTTCACCGGTTAAACAAGCGGCATTGGATAACAATATTCCCGTGATGCAACCTGTAAGAATTAAGAAAACAGAATGGGTGGAAAAGATAAAAGAATTACAGCCGGATATAATTATTGTAGCCGCTTTTGGTCAGATCATCCCGCAGTCGATTTTGGATATACCAACGTATGGATGTGTCAATGTGCACGCGTCATTGTTGCCCAAATATCGCGGGGCCGCACCGATTCATTATGCGTTGCGGAATGGCGATAAAGAGACGGGAATTACGATTATGAAAATGGAGGCGGGGTTGGATACGGGAGATATAATTACAAATGACAAATTACAAATTACGAATAATGATAATTTAGAAACATTGCATGATAAGTTAGCAGTAATGGGGGCGAATTTATTAATCAAAACATTACCTGATTATATTGGCGGGAAAATTCAGCCTATTAAACAAGATGAGAGTCGAGCGACGGTGACGGAGAGATTAAAAAAGGAGGACGGGCGGATTGATTGGCATAAATCGGGACCAGAGATTGTGAACATGGTGCGGGCTTTTAACCCCTGGCCGGGCACTTTTACCCAGTGGGAGGGGAAATATTTGAAGATAATCGCGGCTGAATCGTCGGATGAAAAACTGTCACCCGGTGAAGTAAAGATTGATGATGACCAAATTTATATTGGTACTGCCGATTTTGCCGTCAAAATTATCAAATTACAATTAGCCGGCAAAAAAACAGTAACAGCGAGTGAATTCAGCCGTAGTGGCCAGATGAGAGACGGGCATTATTTGATTTGACTCTCTATATCAAATATAATAGTATTTGTTTGAATAACTATAATCTTTAGGTATACCTATGTTAATGATCCGAATGGCCCGAATGGGTAAGAGAAAGCAGCCGTTTTATCGAATCTCGGTAGCGGAAAAGCACAATCCACCTCTTGGCAAACAAATTGAATTTATTGGTTATTACAATCCCAAATCGAAAGAGCTAAAGCTTGACGCCGAAAGAGCTAAATATTGGTTGGATCAAGGCGCTCAATATTCTCGTACGATGGGTATGATGTTGGTCAAAGAAGGAGTGCTCAAAAAAGACGATCTACCGACCAGTTTCTGGTTGGAAAAGAAGCGTAAGAAGCGAAAAGAAGCCGAAGTGAAACCAGAAGAAACTCCTAAAGTAGAGGTTGAGGCCAAAACGCCAGAACCAAAGACTGAAGAAAAACCAGTTCAGGCGGAAGCTACTCCAACTGAAGTAAAAACAGAAGAAGCACCCAAAAAAGAGACAGAAGCCAAAACACCCGAGCCAAAAACTGAAGAAAAAACTGTTGAAGAGAAAAAAGAATAAGGCTGGTGGTTGATTTTAAGATAGTAATTAGTTATTTTTAAATCGAAGGGTTAAGTGTGTTAGTTTTATTAATTGGTCGATCAATCATGGCTTCACACTCAAATTAACTCTTTGACATACGTTAGAGATTTACACATTAAGAATTTATAGGAGAGACATGGCTGAAGACAAAAGAGAAGATCAGGAGTTTATCGAATATATTGTGCAAGCAATAGTTGATAATCCTGACAAAGTTCGAACCGAAAGAACTATCGACGAAAGAGGTGTTTTGATCACCCTTTTTGTTGACCCATCTGATATGGGTAAGGTAATTGGTAAAGAAGGCCGTACAGCAAAAGCCATTCGTTCATTGCTCAAAGTATTGGGCGCCAAGAACGAAGCCCGCGTGACTATGAAAATCATGGAGCCGGAAGGTGGAAAAGCCGTAAGTCTTGGTGACGAAGATCTATAAAACTACCAATAAGTTATTATTTACAAACACCCTCATTGATTTGAGGGTGTTTGTTTGATAATTGAAAATTGATGATGCTATAGTAAGAGTAATAATTATTGAATTAATATTAAGATGTTTTTGGACGTTATAAAATTGGCTTTGGCCGGCCTAATGGTGGTTGGTGATTTGTTTGGTGCAACATATGCCAATTTGGAGGTTTTAAATATGGCAAAAAAATTGGGTATCAATGATCCCAACCAAATACGGATACATAATCCAGCGGCCAGTAAAGAGTTGGATTTGCCTGATATAGATTTATCAAACATTGCTCCATATGAAATCGATCCGTTGTCATATCCAATTATCGAAGCTACTTCGGCGGTGGTGATTGATGTGGATACGTCGGCAATTTTATACACTAAAAACGCCGATGAGCAGCGGGCGATGGCCTCAGTGACAAAGCTGATGACAGCGGTGGTGGCCCTGGATAATATTGATATGGGAGAAGTGATAACCATAGCTGCCGCCGATACCAATGTTGAACCGGTGGTGATGGGATTGCTGCCAGGTGAAGAGATATACGCCGGTGAGGTGCTAAAAGGATTATTGATAAAATCAGGCAATGATGCCGCTTTAACTTTGGCGCGAGTGGGTGGCGACGGGTCAGTTGATAGCTTTATTGGGTCAATGAATCAAAAAGCGGCTAAATTGGGTCTAAGAAATACTCATTTCGTTAATCCTCACGGTCTTGATGCTGATGGCCAGTATTCGTCGGCGCGTGATTTAGCTTTGTTGGCTAAATACGCTATGCAAAATCCAACTATTGTTGATATTGTTCGGACCAAGGAAATGACAGTTACTTCGGTCAGTGGCGATGTGTCACACTATTTGCAAACAACCAATGAGTTACTTGATTCATATTTAAATGTCCAGGGCGTAAAAACCGGTTTTACCGATAACGCGGGACAGGTGTTGATCACCCAAGCAGAAAAAGATGGTCACCGCGTCATGGCCGTCGTTATGAACAGCCCGGACCGTTTTCAGGAGTCAAAAATTCTGCTGGATTGGGGATTTAATAATTTTTATTGGGAATGAGTATAATTTTGAATTTTAAATTTTAAATTTTAAAATAATTTTAAATTTTTAAATGTCTAAATTTTAAAATATATCTATATTTATTATCGTTTTAAACATTTAAAATTTATTCATTTAAAATTGTTTTTAAATTTAAAATTTAAAAATTAAAATTTATCAACTTCGATATCAACTATTAATAAGCAAAATGACTTATATTATTACAATCGATGGGCCGGCCGGGGGCGGGAAATCGACACTGGCCAAAAACATGCAGAAAAAACTAAAGGGATTTGTGTTGGTTGATACGGGATCATACTACCGCTGGGCGACTTATTTGTGCTTGGAAGATAAAGTTGATTTAGGCAAAGAGAAAGAAGTGTTTGCGTGTGTTAAAGATCGATTGGAACTGGATTTTATGCCCTACAAGCCTATTTCCAAGCGATACGCGGCCAAGGTGCTCTATCGGGGTGAAGATGTAAATAAAAAACTATATACTGATAAAGTGACGGCTTCGGT
>JBAZOB010000019.1:0-21968 GCA_041648895.1 Patescibacteria group bacterium | reverse complement strand
ACCCAGTTCACAAGCCGCGCAAATCATCCCCTGGCTCTTCTCGCCCCGCACTTCCATTTCTTTAATTTCCATCCCATTCTTCAACTTGGTCCCAATCGTGGCCACCGGCACCAACATCCCCTTAGTCAAATTCGACGCCCCGCAAACTATTTTCAATCTCTCTTTCCCAATATGTACATCGGCCAAACTCAACTTGTCAGCGTTGGGATGTTTAGTTACATTCATTACCCGCCCCACCACCACGCCTTTAAAGTCAAAGAAAATATTTTCTCGACCTTCATATTCACAAAAAGTCAGGGCAATTTGTTGACCAATTCGCTCCGCCGTCCACTCCTCTTCCTCCAAATCATCATCGGACAAATAATCTTTTAACCAAGAATAGGGGTATAACATAAAAAAATAATTAAGTATCAAAGATCAAAATTGTTCAATAAAACTCTTGTCCGAACGGAAAAAACCGCGAATATCTTCAATGCCATAGCGAAACATGGCCAACCGATCAATGCCGGCACCGAAAGCAAAACCCCGCCATTCGCCATACTTGTATCCCGCCTCCACAAATACATTTTGATGGATCATACCCGCTCCCAATAATTCTATCCAACCCGTTCCTTTGCAAATATTGCACACTCGTCCGGGCACGCTGCTGCGTGCCCCTACACCGCCACATTTAACACACTGGGCATCCACCTCAAATCCCGGTTCCACAAAAGGAAAATAGCTGGGACGCAAACGGATATCCACCCGCCGACCAATAATGAACTGTACCATATCCATCAATGTTTTTTTCAAGTGACCCACCGATAAATTTTTATCGACGATCACTCCTTCAATTTGGTGTATGGTATGCTCATGCTTGGCATCAGTTGCCTCATATCGAAAACACCGGCCAATCGCCACTGCTTTGTAGGGTGGTTTATTCTCTTTTAAAATTCGATGTTGAATACAAGAAGTGTGCGGTGGCAAGCATAAATTACCTTTACCTTTTTCCTTGCCTTCCACCCAAAAAGTATCCCACATCCCTCGCGCCGGATGATCGGCCGGAATATTGACCGCCACAAAATTGTCATATTCATTGGTCAGATTGGGCGTCTCGTAGATCATGTAGCCCATCCGCCCAAAATAATCTTCCAATTCCATGATTACCCGGGTAATGGGATGAATATGCCCCAAATCAGCCGCCTGTGCCGGTAGGCTAACATCAAAAATATCCTCTTCCAACTGCACATCAGCTTGTTTTTTTTCCAAATATTTTTTCCGTGCCTCCCACGCCGCTTCAATCAGATTTTTTACCCGGTTAGATTCACTCCCCACCTTCGGCCGCTCCCGCACCGGTAAACCAGATAAACCCCGCAAAATTTCCGTCAGCCCTCCCTTGCGCCCGATATACTCCACGCGCACCTCTGAAAGCTCAGAGAGCGACCGCGCCTTCTTTATCTTCTCCACTGCCTCTTTCTCAATTATTTTTAGCTTGTTTAACATAATTATTGTTCAAACCCCTGATCCTTATTGATTATTATTTTCTTCCTCATACCCCAACCGATCAGCATAAAAACTTACTTCTATTAAAATCAAAATTATGATTAAAATCAACCCCGTCCACCAACGCAGCACTCGCATCGATTGCATACCCAGAATAGCAGTTGCACCAAAAGAAATAAAAAAAGCCTGGCGCAAAATCACGGGCATTTTTTCATACAGTTCGGCCACCGAACCAAGACGTGAACGAGCATACATCATTATCATAATAATCAAACCGAGTAGCCCCAGCCAAAAACTAATGAAAAATGAAGCTACCCCCGCTTTATCAGCCACAAATGGATCAATATTGTTCACCGTCAGAAAAAAAGCCGACCAGCACAAAAAAGTTGAGATCCCAATCCCCACTAAATATGTTTTGAGGGACATAACAATTTTCCTTAAACTTTTCTTTTGTATATTCTAGTATAATGCCAAATCACCAAAAAATTAAATCTTGTCATCGCCCCGACGACGATACAAACAAACATCATTTTCATCATAGATCAACTGATATTGTTCATTATCATCCAATTTTTCTTTTTTGATTCTTTGGTAACTCTCAGTATCTACCACCGGCCAAATATTTAACTGATCACCCACCAATATTGCATAATCAGCATCATTGATATCGGGAAACAAATAAACTCGGTTACGGTTGGTCAAATGCGGCACCAGCCCATCCTGCGCACTGACCGACTTGTCAGCTGGAATCATATTCATCGCCTCGGTTATTTGTTGATAATTACCCGGCAATTGATAATAACCAGGATCAAAAATCCGACCCACGTTAGTACCATCATAAAAATTAATTTGTGTCAAAATCAAACCATTAACCAAAAATAACCCCACCATCGCCCATATTTTTTTTCTTTCGCTTTTTCCATAGTGGTCAATTGCCAACGCCGCCCCGGTAATAATTATCGGCGCCAAAGCTACCGAATAGTGAAACAAATGGGTCCAGTACCAGACATTGGCCGACAAAAATTTTTGCGCCATGATTGGTATAATCAACCAGCTATATCTTGGTTTAAATAGCGCCAACACCCCTCCTGACAATAAAATCATCACCCACATCTTGATTTTAACTGGATCATCGAACATCAACCCCCACCACGAAAGTGGATGTACCAATAAATTCCATCCTATCTCCCCCATGTTTGAACCAAATTGATCGAATGAAGACAAATGATCATATTCACCACCATTAAATTGAGGAATAATATATTTAACCACCGCAATAAAATATCCCCCGCTGATAATCAATGTCGCCCAGGCGTGCTTTTTAGTATTTCGCTCCGCCGAAAACAATAAAGAAATTCCCCAGAAAAATATCAATAGTGACACCGTTTCCTTGCTAATCAGCATCAACGCCATAATCAAGTAATATCCCAGCCATTTTTTTCGCTCCACCATCCAAAACAACCATGGCAACAACATATATCCCACCACATCATTGTGATAGTCAAAACTCAACGCGTCAAAAATACTAAAATAAACAAAAAATGATCCTACTGCCAACAAACTCATGGTGTTATTCTTGCTTTTATCACCAACCAACGCAAATATCCCCGCTCCACCCACCAGCACCATTATTATTTGCACCAACAACAAAGTATATGAGCCAAACAACCAGAAAAGCGGCGACAACAACCATAAAACCAATTCAAAATGATCCGCCATCAATATCGGCACATCCCTGATCGTATTTGGCGCGATCACGCCATGAGCATACTGATAAAGCGCTTGGTTAAATATACCCAAATCATATGCGTGAGTAGTCAATTTCCAATGTGGTATCAATGAAAATAAACCATACACAATAAAAAATAATCCTGACAAGTATCCAAAATACAACCAGTTGACCTGATCAAATTTTTGGGTTGCCTCCACTTCCAACCGATATTTAATACGAAACAAATCCACCAATACCCGGATACTGTCGCGAACAATATCAACCCGACCATGCGGGCTATCATACCAATCCACGGGTACTTCCCGAATTCGATAAGACAATTGTCTGGCCCAAGCCAAAATTTCCAGATCAAAACTCCACCGCCAACTCTGAAGACGAGTAAATAAATCCTGAGCCACTTTTTGATTATACAATTTAAAACCACATTGAGTATCAACTATACCGGGCACCAGCAAGCTCTGAATAATTACATTTCCCACCCGGCCCAATAGTCGCCGATACCATGGTTGCGGCCTTTTCAAACTTTGCCGCACCAAATATCTTGAACCGATCACGACATCATACTTATCTTTCCACTCCCACAGTTTATCCAACTCACCAATATCCGTCGAAGAATCAGCATCCATAAACAATATCCATTCTCCTTTTGCCGCCATCACCCCCGCCTTCACTGCCGCTCCCTTGCCCTGATTTTCCGGTAGACGCACCAACTTCAAGTTTGAGTATATATTTATATATTCCCGCACCAGATCCACCGTCGTATCCGTCGATCCATCATCGACAATCAGCACCTCACTTCGCCATGGTTTCTTGGCCAAATACGCCGCCACCGCCTGAACGGTATGCGTAATCCGATCGGCCTCGTTGTAAGCCGGAATCACCACCGACAACATCACTTCATCTTGTTTCACCGCCATAGAAAATAATTACGAATTACTAATTGGATTAGTCATATATCATTTATTTTAATTATATGGCTAGCCATAAAACTTACCATTATTAGACAGATCCACATTCACACCACCGGCCATACATTTGCTGCCATTAATTAAAATAAATGATATATGACTAATCCAATTAGTAATTCGTAATTTTAATCATCAATTGGCCACCACCAGCCCCGGGGAAAATACTCCCGCGCCTTTCGAATCCGTTCCAAAGGATGATTCCTCGGGCAGGCCAAGCCATATTTTTTATGCCAAGCTAATTCCGGCGGTAAATACCTGAAATTTTTATTGGCCGCCGGATCATAATATATATTTTTAACTATCGACTCATCAATATCGTCAATATTATCCGGCAAATCATTAACATTGATCGCCTCGCCCACTTCCGTCGCCACCTCGCAAGCCACATCCATCATCGGATATCCATATTGGCAAGCACTTTCCAAATTACCTTTATCCGGCCCATTTATTAACGCTTCCGAAACATTGTACGGCACCACCGCTAATTCCGGTGAAAAAAATTCACCATAATCCCCATCTTTCAGCATCTGTGCTTTTATCTGGTCAAGCAATTGTTCATACTTTTCCCGACTATATTGCTTATTTAAAATACAATATTGTTGATGACGCAAGCCAATACAACCAAAACAATCGCGACAATTACTGCAAGTATCGCAATATTCCATATTTCTAGAATCGCTGACATTTAAACAAAACTTTATTTCATAATTACTGGCCGACGACACCATCATTGATTCATAACAACGCTCCCCGCCCAAACCCCCGGCACAATCATAGGTGTCTTTGTAACCCATAAATCCCTCGCTGTAAGCAATATTTTCTGAATCAAGAATATAAAAAGACTGAAATACATTCCGGGAATTTTTGATGTAATCGGATTTGGCAACATTTTCGGAATTTTCGTTGTGATATTTTCGATCGGGCACGCTGCTGCGTGCCCCTACATAATCGGTTCGTAATTTGTCATTCGTAATATGTAATTTATTCACCGCCTGCCAACTACCCAAATCGATTTCATTTAACCGATTTTTATATTCTTCCTTCGACAGCTGCTCATTTCGCCAACAATATTGTTTGTGCCGCAAACCCTGACCCATAAAACAATCAGCACAGTCTCGACAATCGGTTAACCAATAACTCTGCCGACAATTTTTGACGTCATCGCACCAGAAACATTCGTAGCAATTATAAGCTTCCCGACACTCATAACAATTTTCACAGTCAATAATATCAAAACCACCAATACTATCACGACAATTTACCCCGCAATACACATACCATAAATTCTCGCTATCCGTCGAATTAAATGTCAGATAACAATTTTTTAGCCGCATGGAATTATTGGTAAATTCCGAATTTTCATTCGAACCATCCGAATACAACGCCAACCGCGGCACCGCCACCTGCAATTTTTTAAATAATTCCCAAAATCGTATTGTACGGGCACGCTGCTGCGTGCCCCCATTAATATCCACCCCAAAATCCATTGGATCCCACCGATCCGAAAACCAATAACTCGGCTCATAAACCTCAAATTTCCATTCCGGTGGATACATCGAAATTATCCGCTCGCCCGTCGCCGCCGAGACATTGTAAAACATGCCCGTGGAACAATTGGCAAACTTCCGACGCAACCGCTCATCCGGGCACAAAGTGGGCAGCGGCACCCCCATTTTTTTATAAAAATCAATATCCTCCGACCGCACATAAAATTTCTGTCCACTAAACCGACACACTCTTTCCTGTGGCCTTGCCAATTCTAACTGTTTATAAATTAATTCATCAAATTTTGACATACAAAAAAGTTTCAAGTTTCAAGGATCAAAGATCAAGTAAATAATACTTGGCATTTGATCCTTGAAACTTGATCCTTTATATCATTTTACTACCCAACGTCACCGCCGCGAAAATTCCATAAAACACAAAAATCGCCACAATAATAATTTTTCGTAGTAATCCCGCCTGGACTTCCTTTGGCAGCACCTTCCAGTTCATCCAATTCACCATTCCCACGTGCACAAACATGGCCACCGCGTTGATCACCGCCCCCACTACCAATAATGTTTTTGGTTCTTTGAAATCGAGCGCAAACATGACAATGCCCACTACTATCTGTAACCACAAGAAAGCAAAATAAATGCGGGAAATATTTACCTTCCCCTTTTCATCTTGACCCAATTTAATCAAAGCATAGTTCTCCGACATGATTCGAGAAGTTGAATCCAACACCCCCATTTGCGTTTGCCAAAGCATTATGGCCACCACTATCATAAACACCCCGCCCCAGAAATTACTGAGCATTGCTTTGATCGCTCCCGCCTCGCCAATGACAAAGTTGATACTCTGATCATTGCCACTCGATCCATACACCGTTATATAACTAAGTAACATCAATAATAAAATTCCCACCGCTCCGATAAACCAAAAAACAATCGCATGCTCCAAATTCACCCGTTTCCACCATGTTTTATATTTGGCCAAATTCTCTTTATTAATGGCAAAATCCTCTCCCGACAATTTTAATTTTTGCTCTTTGAGCGCCCCCACAAACAACCCACCAATCTTCTGTGCATATTTACCCATCCCATAACCTTTCTCCCGAATATAAATCGATTGGGTTAAGTTCAAATTACCTCCGGCTCCGGCATAGGCAAACGCCCCCAAAAAAACCAGCCAATCAATATTGGCCGGTACCCATTGCCAATTTATTCCCTGGCCAAAGAGACCCTTAAGCAATTCAATCCAATCTGCCGCGGAAGCCAAAATTATCACAAAAACCAGCAACATCGGCACTGCCACCACAATCACCACTTGGGTTATTTTCTCAATTACTTCATAAATGGTTTTACCAAAACTCAATACCAAACCAATAATCAACATCCCCGCGATCGCAATCCATTTAAAATCTTCCCAGCCCAGATACACTCCAAACACTTTCGCCGCCGCCGCCATCATGCCCGGCATAGCAAACCCGGCAAACGTGGACAGGATAAACCACCCCGGCGCCCATTTAAAAATCCGCACCAGTCCGGCAAATACCGATTCACCTTTCACCAGCGCGTATCGCTCAATTTCCATATTCACAAAAAACTGGAACGTGATTCCCAGCACCGCCGCCCAGGCAATTCCCAGCCCATAATTGGCCGCCATATATGGCCACAAAATAACCTCCCCGCTCCCCAACCCGAGCGCCAAGATCACAAAACTCGGCCCCAACATTTGCCAGATACTGATCGGCTTGGGAAAATCTTTATATGTTTTCATAAACCCTCTTTTATCACTTATATATCGTTAGCATAACACTTTTCACAATAAACTATATTTTTTGCTTCCGGCCCAAACGTCGTTTTTATATCTGTCCCACACTTACCACACTTTCTATCATATAATATCCTCCCCCGCCTCTGCTTAAATCTCTCTTGAAATCGCACCATTGGGTGCTTGGTCGGAATCGGTAAACCATGTTCGATATAAAACACCAGCTCTTGTGAAATTAATCGGAAAGGTTTACCGCTCACTTCACACTGCAAAATCCCCGCCAGCGCTTCATCTATTTCTTTCTGGGCATTTAGATTCTGTTTTGGATCATAGAAATTAATCTCTTTTGGCTGATAAAACGGCCCATCATATTTGATACCATAATCTTCATCCCGCCAACCGGCTCCCAATTTAATTGCCTCTTCCCTTTTAATCGGGAAATAATCCATCGCTTCCGTCTCGTTATATCCAAACGGCGATAAATCATACGGGAAAAATTGCCCCCATTCACCCGCCTGCTGCATATGTCCAATAATTTTTGGCACTAATTTAAAATACTCCTCTTTGGAATATTGCTTGTTTAAAATGCAATACTGTTTCTTCCCCAATCCCACACAACCAAACAAATCTGATGAATTCCACCCCTTCCAAATATCAATCGAATACAAAATATTATGCGCCACATTATACACATAACTGCAAAACAAAATATTGCTACAATCCGTTGCTATAGACTGACACATATAACATCGCTCCAGATTGATCCCAAAATATGTTATATCCATGCAATCCTTAACTCCATCCACCAAAGCGAAACCATAACGCACATTTTCCCCACCCACAATGTCATAACTATCATGAACATTTTTGGAATGAACAATATATTCTCCCGAACAATCCTCGGCATCCACAAAATCTACCGCTTTTTGTGGTACAGATAAATAAAGTTCATGTAACTTTTGCCTTTCCTCATTTATCCTACTAGGCAAAAACTTAAATTCAGCCATAAACTGCTCATATTCTTCTTTGGTCTGCGGCTGATTATAAATATAATATTGTTTATTTTTCAAACCCACGCAACCAAAACAATCATGACAACCATTAGCATCAATCGAAAAATAACAACCCCGACAATCCGAACACTTCAGACAATAATAACAATTATAAAGACGGCTGGAATACACACACTCATAACAAATTTCACCATGATTAACGCGATAACAGTCATAACATTTGGCTGAATTCCTGATCCCCTCGCAGTAGTAAATATCTTCACTCAACACCGCACCAAACGACATGTAAGCATTTTTCACTCCCCGCCCACCGTTAAAAAAATCTGCATTCTCACACGAATCGTCGTTCGTCAAATTTGCTTTGGGCACTTCAAAGTAAAGTTCCTGAAATTGGGGAAAAAACGATCGGGAAAAATCAAAATCTCGGCCATAGCTGGTCGCGTCATCTTCGTAATATTCTTTTGTAGTATAAACTTTCACCTTTCCATCGGGCGCGTAATTGGAAACAATATCCACCCCCGACTTATCCGACTTGGTGCGATATAAATTCCGTAAATTGCGCCAGGCCAGCCGCTGCCTCAATCGGCAATCCGGGCAATCCAACGGCGGCGGAATCAAATACTTTTTTCCCCCAAACTCCGGACTCACCTTTTTTAAAAAAGATAAATCATTATCATCTACCACAAAACTAATTCCACATTGTCGACAAACTTTATTATTCATTACTAATTATTTATTTTATTCTCAACGTACGGGCGGGAAAACCCCGCCCCTACAATTATCTGAACCTACTCAAATCAATCTCCTCCCATGGTACCGGCGGATTATCTTTATATATCTTCTGCAATATTGACTCATACTCGTCCTTGGCCAAAATCTGTAAACCTCTCTCCAAAATAAAATCATTCATTGCTTCCTTCCCCTCCTCCACCTTCAACTCATCCCCCACCCCCAACTCGATCTCAAAATGATCGGCTAACAAGCCATTTTCCTTTAATGAAATATCAAATCCCCGATATTTATAATCCGTCCGCTGGTAGTAACGAGGACAATAACCGGTTATTCCCAACGTTTCCAGAATCCCGAGCAAACTATCAATATCATCCGGATCAAAATCAAATCGATACTCCTGCCGCGAATCCGCTCCAATATCACCCTTTTTCATCTTCGCCTCACCCGTCACCACTCCCTTTCTTTTCGTCAACACCACCGACATCGTATATTTTTTATCCACAAATCCCGCCACCGAATCCTGATCACTTTCACAAAACACATTTATTTGTTCATACTCATCCACCTTCTCGGCATTCCCTTCCAGCCAATTTTTAAAATCAACCGTCAAATACCCTCTTTGTTCGATTTCGATCATACTTTATGTTTTTTAATAGACAATTATATTATAAACTATTAATAATATACTAAGGGAATTCTCGTTATTTCCAAGCAATATCTTTCATTTTGCACACATAACGTAAATAATCGACACCAAAATTTTACCCAATATATCATCATCTACAAATTCACTAGTCAAAGTTTTCCCATCCACCATTACCGAAAATATTATCTCCAACCCCGCCAACAGTTAATCAGCCAACACCCCCCATTCTTCCAGTAAATTTCCTTTTTTTACATAGACATGTGATAAAATATATGTTAATATAATAAAGCCATATTAGTTATTAAACTCTATCAATCATGAAAATTAATGAAAACTACACAATAAATCCTACCCCAAAACACATAGAGCGAATTAGTAAAATACTCGATAAAAATAATTTGATAAAAGAAAAAAAACTAAAAGAAATTGAATATATACATTCAATTTTAAACAACTCAACACAACCAACACTTGACGATATTAGCAAAGAGTTATTTCCTAAACTAAATCGACTATTCAAAGAATTCAAACATAAAGAATTTCAACAATTATGCCTCAGTCATAATTATATAGATACCTCTAAAAAAATCGATTTAATTAAAAATCTCATTGCCGAAAAATTTAAATCTAAGATTAAAGCGCATGGTAATATTAAGAACTACGACTCCTTTCTTGAAATAAGTGATGAAATAACAAAACATTATACCAAAAGAGCACGAATACTAAATAATGAGATCAATAAAATTAATAAAGACCTAAGATCTCCCTTTGAGCTAAATGAAAAACTCCCCAAAAACTCGATAATAATCAATGGAAATACTTTTCAAAAAATGATAAACGAATTGAAACAAGATCCAGGCAACATGGCTGTTTTGTCTGTAAAAATTATTGAAAAAAAACATGATCAAAAAGAAAACGAAATTATACTAAACGACTACCAAATTATGTCTCCTCTCAAATTAGGCAAATATCGAATGGAAAATGATAAACCATCCATAGAAATAGGAATATCTGACAAGGAATACGCCAGTTGTGGATATCTTGCCATGTTAATAAGTTTTTGTTCTCACGGCAAATACATGCATGGAGGAAGAAAATTCTTCTCACAAATAGTTATTGAAAACGCTGATCAGCCAAGTGTATGCTCTGGAATCATATACTCTGGTTCGAAGTTCGCCCCGGTGCACCAGATAAAAATTACATACGATAATAGCACCCGTGAGATCGGCTCACCCGACCTCCCGAGCCTTAAAAGGAAAATAGAAGAACAAGAGTCGAAAAAATAATATGTCTACTCTACAATAACTTCAACAAAAAACCGGCCAAGCACATCGCCGGTTTTTTTATTGGTTAAGTCTTGCATAACATTCCCCGCACCAAACTTTCCTACCACTACCGATTATTGACGACATAAAAATTTTCCCACATTTTTCACATTCAACATCACTTAATCCATAATGATGCCTTTTATTTATCCTGTCTAAATGCCGCACATCGGGATGTAACCGCGGCAATTCAATTTGGTGTCTGATATAAAATGCCAATTCTTGCGATGTTATTCGATACGGCCGACCCGATTTTTCACATTTCAATACACCCGCCAGACAAGCATCAATATTGGCCTGGGCATTAACATTTTTATCAATCCGATAATCACTAATTGGTAATAGAGTATAAAACTCTCCGTTATATACCAGCGTTTGATCTTCATCCTCCCAATTAGCTTTCAACTCCAACGCCTGATCTTTAGTCAGAACAAAATGATCTTGCGCCACCGTTTCATTGTACCCGAAAGCTGATACCCACATCGGGAAAAACTCCCCCCACTCACCCGTCAATTTCATATGTTCAATAATTTTCGGCACCAACTCTTCATATTCTTCCTTGGTGTATTGCTTATTCAAAATACAATACTGTTTCTTGTCATGAATCCCCACACAGCCAAACAAATCCTGTGATTTGAAGCAAAACATGCAGTAGTAAACATTCTTCAAGTTGTACCAACAAATACCGGTAAAAGCCACCTGATACGCATTAACTGCCGTATTCATCACTTCATACAACAATTGATTATCCAAACCGGTCGTTGAAGCATCCATCACGTCCTTCACATTGCGAAAAACATCACTTGAGTAACGAACATTCTCACAATCCCCCACATCAAATGACTGATGAACATTCTTGGAATTAACAATATAATCACCCGTACAATTTTCCGAATTAATAATTCGCTGACCTCTGATTGGTTGAGAGGAAAAAAATTCTTTAACTCTATCCAGCAGTTCTTCTTTTTCCTTTTTTGTTCCTTCATTGTCTATTCGAAATAACTCCGTCAATTCTCCAATATCAACCTTTTTATTAAACGCGTAGCCATCTTTATTCTGTAAATTACTACTAGCGAAACAATTACTACAACCCCGACAATCCTCCAGATACAAACTATCTCGACAATCAAAACAATGCCGACAATACTTTAAGTTATAACAATTACGACAATCACTGTTTTCATAGCCAATTTCGCACTCATGACAATAAGCGCAATCCACCAAATCTTTCGAAAGCTGAATCCAGTAATCATAATAACAATCCTCGTTATCACTCGACTCCATCAACATATAACAATTCTTATTATTCACCGCCAGATTGGTATATTCACTGTTTTCACTGTTGGCGTTGGAAATATTCATCTTCGGCAAGGCATCATATAATTCTTTGAATTGTTCAAAAAACGGTCTGGAGAAATCAAACTCCCGCCCATATTCCAATGGATCCCATTTATCACTCCACCAATAATCCTGATCATAAACCTTGACCGGCTTATTGGGAGAATATAGCGAAACAATGTCTTTGCCCGTCGCATCACATTGACGTCGGTATAATTTTCGTTCATTACGATGAGAGAGCCGCCGTCGCAGACGACATGTTGGGCAAAGAGTTGGTGGGGAGATTAAATATTTTTTACCGTTGTATTCAGGTGATATTTTTTTCAGGAATTTTAAATCGTCATTTTGGATTGGGAAATCATTTTGGCATTGCACGCATATTTTGGTTTGCATAATTAATTATTAATTATTCATCATATATTCCATCACATCTTACCTGTAAATATATAATATTTCAATACATTTTATAAATATTATTAAATATTATATAATTAACCCTAATATTAATATAATATCCACAATATGCATCTCACCAAATTTCAACAATCTATACTCTACGAACTAGATAAAGACGGCCGCGCCAGCTATTCGACCATTGCCAAAAACACCCACTCCACTCCCCAAACCATCAAATACAACTACGAAAAATTGATGAACGAAGGATATATCAAACATTTCTGGGCCTTTGTCGATTACGATTTAGCTGGTTATTCATTTTTCTGGGGCTACTGGCTCAAATTCGCCGGTTTGACCAAATCACAAGAAACCAAGATGTATCAGGATTTTACTAATAATCAATTTATACCAATAATCATGCGCACCGACGGCTACGCCGACGTCATGCTCGGCATTATTGCCAAGGATGTTTTTCACCACAATGAAGTCCTAAATTCAGTTTTTGCCAAATACGGCCAATATATTTCCAGTAGCGACATCGTCGTGGGCCTCGGATTCATCAAATTTCCTCGCTCCTATCTGGCCAACACCAAAAATACCGCCAAAAAATTCTACACCTCTGGTGGCACTCCAATAATCGCTAAATTAACTGAAATTGATCGGAAAATTATTTCTCTATTACAAATTGATGGCCGCCTGGAATTTACCAAAATCGCCCGACTATTAAATGTCTCCACTGGATTAATCCACCAGCGATTCAAAAAACTGCAAGCCGAAAAAGTGATCACCAAAATCACCTATACCATGAATTATCAAAAACTCGGCCTCCACCTCTACCGCTGCCTTTTTAAAATCATTCAATTTGACTCCCGGCGCGTCCAAGACCTCTACAACTTTTGCGCCATCCACCCCCATATCATCAACTATGTCAAAGTTATGGGCAACTGGCAGCTCATGCTCGACATCGAAATCGACTCCCGCGAGAACCTCCGCGACCTAATCCGCGAACTCAGGCACCGCTTCCAAGACATCATTCACCAGATCGCCATCAACGAAGTCTATCAAATAGACAAATTCACCCAAATGGCCATTGAATACCCTGCCACCATTCAAAACACCTCTAGTCAAACTTTGAATGGTAATCTGCATTAGGATCCCGACATGCTCGTAACGGTTCTAACATTGAAATTAGCACATTATCAATAATTCCTAAATTTATCAGTCTTTTTCTAAACCTTTTCACCCAAGTAACTAAATAACCTTCATTTTTTCCCAGTGCTTGCCTAGAAATACATAACATCTCATCTGGAACTGACTCAACTATTCTCATTATATCCGCATAAGAATACCCTCCTTTCAATAAACCAGAAAAAATCTTTTCTCTATGTTCATTACCAAAATCATTTTTATGGTCCGATCGATATTGCATTAAAAATTGTTTGATACTTATAGAATCACTATATTCACTACTTTTACATTCTTTCAAATTTTTTAAATAATTTGACAAAACCATCGCAAAACGCGTCTTCCGCTCTAGACTATTTTCAACATTACAATCACTCCCCATTAAATTATTTAATAGATATATATCGCGAAAAGAATAGCCCTTCTTAATCATCTTAAAAAAATTCTTATAAATTGGATTAGAAAACATCCGTCTCATTAATTTATCTTCAGAATTTTCAATATCATTCAATTTTTCAAAAAAACTCTTTATCTCTTCTCTAGCCAAATATTCTTCGATAACACAATTTTTATCAGGTAAAGATTCAACATATGGTAAACCATCTTTTTTTTGACTGTTAGAATAAAAACTTCCCAACCTTTTGTTTTCATCAGTTTTCAGCTTGGCAATATTGATTAACGTCAATTTTACATAATACAACAAATTGTAATCACTCTTAACATTCCTAATATAATGTAAATGCTCTCGCTGGTTAGTTAACACTTTAGATAGAGCATCATGAGCATCATATGCTTCCAAACCGAAATCTTTAGCATATTTTTCAACACGATCAATATGATTAGCATACACTTGTCCAATATAATCATTAACGGTCTCACTTTTCAGATTCTTTAGATTATAATGACAAAAAGTATCCCGAGGATACCGGCAATTATTTTCTAATAAATAATCCTGATCTACTTTATGAGGACGAAAATCAAAATATTTTTTCTCAATCATAATATTATAGAATACACAAATATATTACCCAAACAATACAATAAAAAACTATAAACGTCAATATATAACATACACAAAACAACCATAAGTAATCTATTAACAACAGTGATTACATTACTTCTTTCTGATAACATTCCTCACAATAAACTTTCTCCGGCCGCTCCGGTGCATAAGTCGTTTCAAACACATTCGTGCATTTTCCGTCATGCGCACATCCTCCACTTGACCCCTGCCCCTCGCACATACATTGCCTCTTATAAAGCCGAAATGGGTTACGCCTTCCCATCCGATCCATATGCCTCTGCCCCGGCGACCGGTGGGGAATCGGTATCTGATGTTTCAGATAAAAAGCCAGCTCCGGACCAGTAATCCGGAATGGTTTATTTGTTGCCTCGCACTTTAGCACCCCAGCCAACAATTCGTTTGCCCGACTTTCCTCAAAATACTCTTTGATATCCAGGGGCTCGTACCACGGACCAGCATAAGCGCTCTCTGCTTCATAGTCGCTCCATTTGAAACCCTGCTTCACCGCTTCTTCCTTGGTCAAAGGCTGATAATCCCACGCCGATGACTCATTGTAACCATAGTGACTTTGCTGTTTGGGAAAAAATTGTCCGTATTCACCCCGGGAGAGCATATCCAGTTTAATTTTCTCCACCAATTTTTCATATTCCTCCCGCTGATACTGTTTGTTTAATATACAATATTGTTTCTGTTTCAACCCCACGCAACCAAACAGATTCTTGGACGACCAGCACAGATAACTGTAACTCACGTTCTGACTACCCTCATAAATCGTATTGCTACATACAATTTGATAACTACCCAGCGCCGCTCCCACCACGTTATAAAACAATTGCGAATTATAACCGCTCGAATACGAATAATACCCGTCTTTCATCTCTTTCTGCTCGTCCTGACAGTGCCGACAATTTTCATGACTATCCACCCCAAAACATTGATAACAATCCCGAGAATTGGCAATATTGTGCCCGCTACAATTCGTCGAATTGACAATATCAGCGTATTTCACTACTATCTTCTGCCGCTCTTCCAAAAATTCCTGTTTAACTTTTGGCCAATTCCAGCTTCGCTTAAATTCCTCAAACTCTTCCTTTTTGACCGGTTTATTCCGGATATAATACTGCTTATTCTTCAGATTGAATGACAAAATACAATTTTTGCATCCCGTCAAATTTTCCGAAAAATGACAGTCAAAGCAATCCTGGGAGTTATACAAAAAATAACAGTTATTACAGTTGGCCACATAGATATTTTCGTAACACGACTCACAATGCATAATCTTCAGACAGTCCACACATTCCCGACCGTAATTTACCTGCTTGCCATAATAACAATTCTCGTTATAAGGCGAGACCGTCAACATATAACAATTCCGGCAATAACCGGAATTATTGACATAATCAGAATTTTCGCAATTGATGTAGAACAAATTCGGATACGGCACTTTGAGCATCAATTCATTGAATTGCTCAAAAAAATTCCTCCCCGGATCGTAATCCTGACCGAATTCCATCGGATCCCAGGCATCTGAATGCCAGTAATCCTTGTCATACACTTTGTATGGCTTATCCGGTGAATAAACCGTAACAATCTCTTTCCCCGTCGCGTCACATTTTCGTTTATAAAAATTCCGCTCATTGCGATGGGAGAGCCGCCACTTAAAATTGCACTCCGGACACTCCGTCGGCAATGGCACCACCAGTTTCTTCAACAAATCAATATCTGCCTGCTCAATCTGCCATTTATTATGACAAACCTCACACTCCCGCTCGTGCGGCACGGCTTGATTTAACTCATCCAAAATTTTTTGGTCAGCTCGGTCCATAGATCCATTATCCCACAAACTACTTCTTTTTTTTACCCTCTGCCAATCCTTTTATCAAACGCTCCACCGGATCCTCAATAGCATCCCAATTACCAAATTGATTATTTCTGTCACCAAATTTTCTTGTTTCTATCATTCTAATATGACTTTTTAACAAAGCAATCTCCCGATCTTTCTTCATAATTTTATCATTCGACTCCAACACAATCAGACGATGTTTACTAATCTCAATCGTATTTTCTCTTAATATTGATTCAGTTTTTGCCTCATCATTTTTTTGAGCCAATTCCACCTTCATTTCTTTGACTAGCCTATTCGCCCGATCAATACTTTCTTTTAATTGCGCATTTTCTAAAACCAATTTTTGATTCTCCGCTATCAACTTTTTATTTTGCTCCAATAAAAAAGTATTATCTACCTGCAACTTTTCTGTAACTTGCGATTTATCATCCAACCTACCAAAAAGAGCCTCCACTCTCTTTTTAAAAATATCGAATCTCTTCTGATTATTATTTTTCTTCTGCGCCAACACCGGTTTTTTATAAGCACCCGTCTTAATTTTTTCTATCAACAATTTCCGCAACCGAATATTTAACACCTCCTTCCCAGTTTCTTCCCACTCCGCCAACTGCTGCCGAAATGACTCAGTCAAAACATAGTCCCGATGACGCTTACGATAAGTATATTGACATTTTTCCATACAGCCGTAACCCACCAGCAGTTTCAAAGCATTATTTATTCTTTGCCCATTAGTAATACGGGTATAAACAAAAAATTCTCGATAATAACCATTTCCTAAATTAATATCACCCTGATCTGGTATCCGAAACCCCTCTCCATTCTTTTCCTCCATCGCATACACCAACATGGCCGCACCATCTTCAATAGTTCTCTCTTCACAACCCTCTAAACCAATAAAAACGTCCTCGTTACCAGTTTTATCAATCTTATTATTTTCAATACCCATTCTCTCCATCCACAACTAACCTTAATTAATAAAAAACCAATACAAAAAACAACCTTAATTCAATATTAAAGCATTATCTCACCTATATTCAAGCAAAAATAAAAATAAGCCAAATTAAAATTAACTTTCCAATCCTTTATTTCTCTCCTCATCTCCCAAATAATTCTTCCCACTCACCACCTTCTTTCCCGTCCTTTTCTCCAACTCCTTCCTCGCATTCCGAGCAATTGCTCCCCCTTTCTTGCCTGCATCTTTATTCTCAACCAGACCATCGGCCTTATCAACTTCCGCAATCTGCCTGGAAGACATTTCCGCTAAAGCCGTGAATAACAACTCTGCATCAGTCTTGTAATATTTACCATCACCAGCCAACATTTTCAGTTGGTGACATTTTGTCACCGACTGGCTTCCTTCTTCACTCAAACGCTCTTTTAACTTATTCCAATACTTTCTGGCCGTCTGAAAATCACCCTGTTGGATCAAAGCCCTCACCACATCTACCACCGAAAAATACCATTTCTCCTTTTTCTCATCAAAGTGCCTCCTGATCTGAAAGTTTTCAAATAAAACCATCCCCGGGTCATCATTCTCCATAACTAACCTCCATTTATTATTAACACATCTGTTTATTATTGTATCACATCGAAATTAATAACCCATAAATAAAATATGAGCTAAATATTAAATTAATGCTTATGAATTACCGTATTCCCCAATGGGCGGGAAAACCCCGCCCCTACATTACAATATCAATTTTTGATAACATTGTTCACAATAAACCTTCACTCCGGCCTCGCCCGCCATAGCCTTGGCGCCGGCGGGCGTAAATGTCGTTTCAAAATGATTTCCGCACCGTCCTTCATGTGTACATCCCCCACTTGATCCTTGATCCTTGTTACCTGATCCTTTTTCTTCACACATACACTGTCTAGAGTACAATACCCGTTTGTTCCTCATCGCCAACCGATCCTGATGTCGCTGTCGGGGAATTACTCTTGGCAGAGGCACACCATGTCTGATACAAAACCTCACCTCCTGCGAAATCAATCTAAATGGTCGCCCGGTCACTTCACACTTAATTATCCCCTGTAAAGCTTTATCGATCTCCTCACTGGCTTTGCCCGCCGTAGCGGTAGCGAAGGCGGGATTATACTTACGCACATCTTCATGCGGCTCATAGAAGGGACCGTCATATTTTAACCCATAATCCTTATCCAACCAGTTGGCTCCTATTTTACTAGCACCCTCTTTGGTCATCGGCATAAAATCATCTCCCAACGATTCATTGTAACCAAAAGGGGAGAGCCCAATTGGAAAAAATTCACCCCACTCGCCCGCCATCGTCATTTGCTCAATGATTTTTCCGACCAACTTTTCATATTCTTCTTTGCTATATTGCTTGTTCAAAATACAATACTGCTTCCCTCGCAGACCAATACAACCAAAACAATCCCTGGTCCCATTGCTACAGCTATCACAATAATACAGATTGGCCACATTGGGCCAAATATCCAGCGAAAACAAAACATGACTGGCACTGACTCCCGTCGTACAGACTTCATAATTCCACTCCGTCCCGTCACATGCATAATTTACATCTCGCGAGTCCCGCGTGTCATTGACAAACATGGCGTAGGACACATTTTCCAAATTATTCCCATCAAACACCGCCCGGCAATCCTTGGCATTTTCCACGTTGTCCCCCGTCACATTTTCCGTACCAATCAATTGCGCAAAACGGTGCGGAAACTTTTTCACCCACTCGGCAAACTGCTGCCGATATTTTTCAATATTGGACCACAAATAAAGTCTCAACTCGGCCTTTTTCTTCTCGTATTCTTCTTTAGTATATTGCTCATTGAAAATACAATGCGATTTATTCTGCAAATTCAGGCAGAACAGACAATCCTGGCAACCCCGACAATTATATAAAAACCAACTATCCGCACAGTTGGAACAATTTTGCCCATAACGTAAATTGTAACAAGAAAAAACATCCACGCACTGATAACAACCCTCACTCTTCATGGCAAACAAACAATCCATACAATCCTTCGAATAATTCATCCGCGAACCATAATAACACCGTTCATTCGACGTGCTGCCAAAGGCCATGTAACAATCTTTGGACATGGTAATCTGATTGCAAAAATCACAGTTCTCACTCGCCTCATCCACATAAAGCGCTAGTCTTGGCACCACCATCTGCAACTCTTTCCACTGCTGGAAAAAATCCCGATTAAAATCATACTCCCTTCCATATTGAGTGGCTTCCCAATCATCCGCCCACCATTCGTGCAACCCATAAACCTTATACGGCTTATCTGGAGAAAAAATCGACAAAATCTCCTTCCCCGACTTATCACTCTTTCTCTTATACAAACACCAATCATTCCGAAACGCCAACCTTCGACGCTGCCGACATTGAGGGCAAAGAGTAGGGACGGGAATCGGGTATTTTTTGTTATCAAATGTCGGCGCCATCTTATCCAAAAACTCCCGATCAGAATCTGGGATTTGGAATTGAACGGAACATTGGGAACAAACACTATCCATCTTTAATTACATTAAAATGCTTAGCAAAATCATCTTCATTCATTTTTATTTTATTTTCAAAAATCTCTTTTCTCAAAGCATAATATACCACCAACCTTCTCTCTAACACTTCAAAGCCAAATCCCTTAAAAAACTCGAAGTCGACGAATACCCATTCTTCAAGGCCTTCGCCTCAATCTTCTTTTTGTCTTCCGGCGACACCCGAAACCGAATCACTTGATTCTGTTGCTCTTTATATTCCCTCTCCGCCAATATCAAATTCGGCAAATCATTCAACAACTCCGGCACATCTTCATTCAAAAATTCCTGCGCCAAATTCGCCGCCTCGCATTCAACAAAAGTAGTATTCTTCGATTTCTTCCAAATAACATAATCATGTCTTTTGTTGTTCACATTAATAGAATGCCTCACTGCACTTTTTTCATTTTTATACATATTAATATTCATATTCATATTCATATTCATTTTCATTTTCATAATACGCGCTAAACAATTTTTCTGACTACTTTCGCTACTTCATTTTTATAAAAATCCTTACACTCATTATTGTGCACTGGAACAACAATATCGCGCCTTAACTGTGAATGTTTGAATTTAACATGACTTCCCTTGGTATAAATTTTGATAAAACCCAACTTTGATAAAATTTTCTCAATCTGACCATATCTTACCGAAGATGGATTATCCAAAAACTTCCTTAAAAGTTTCTCCGAACTCGTCATTTTTTTAAATTAATAATCCATAGCTACATTATAATTAAATGTAGCTACAAAATCAATAGTAAAGTAAAACTCTAGATAACACTCTTCCCATAACACCCCTCGCAATAAACCTTCCTCTTACCCGGCTCATATGTCGTTTCAAATTGATTCTCGCACTGACCCCCATGATCACATCCCCCACTTGACCCTTGATCCTTGATACTTGATCCTTGTCCTTCACAATCACACCGCCTTCGATAAAATTCCACTCGATTAATATCCTTGTTTCTTAATCTTCGACGTTCATCCGGATGCACCGTCGGTACTGGCAAACCCCGCTTGATATAGAAATATAATTCCTGTGAAATAATCCGAAATGGCCGACCCGTCACCTCACATTTCACCACCCCATTCAAACATTTATTAATTTCTGCTTCGGCCTCGCTAGCCATAGCGGTAGCGAAGGCGGGGTCATATTGTTTAATATGCAACGGCTGATAATGCTGATCAAAATTATACTGTGGCTCCGGCTTGTCATACCATTTAACTCCCATTGCTACAACCTGCTCTTTGGAGAGCGGATAATACTCATTAGCAATCGTTTCATTGTAACCAAACGGCGAAAAAGACATTGGAAAAAACTGTCCCCACTCACTAGTTTGCTGCATATGTTCGATAATTTTCGGCACCAATTCCTCGTATTCCTCTTTCGTATACTGCTTATTCAAAATACAATATTGTTTTCCCCGCAAGCCCGAGCACCCAAAACAATCCTTCGCTCCCTGCCCACAAAACCAGGAATAATAAACATTGGCCACAT
>JBAZOB010000018.1:0-22112 GCA_041648895.1 Patescibacteria group bacterium | reverse complement strand
ATCATAATTTCAAGTCATGATTGAATTGTAAAAAGGCGCGCAGCAGGTAGGCTTCGTTCCAGGCCCGGCCACTCATCACCCAGTCTTCCGGATATTCAAAGGGAAAAATAATATCGTGAATATGAATAATTACTCCCGGCTGCAAACGCGGGAGAATTTCAAATAATAAATAATTAACGTCGCTGCCAATCTTGGCCACGTGGGTAGAATCGATAAACAAAATATCATTGGCCGCCAATTGGTTAAAAATTTTCAGATCAATCTCTTGCAGCGGTTGATCAATAAAATTATGCCGCTCGCGATCATCTGGTTTAAGCCGGGAAAATAATAATTCCGGATATGGTTCAATGAAAGTGCAATCAATCTTATTCTCCAAAAACAATTCGTTGGTATCCAATGTCGCTGCTGAAGAGTAACCAGATCCCACCTCGATAATTCGCCGCGGCCGCCAGTGACGAATCATGGCGTAGAGCATAAAAGCATCACCCTGATTGTAGGCGCTGTTATTATAGAAATATCTTAAACCTGTTTGTCTTTCGTCCTTAAAAGGCAGATCACCATAATATTGGCATAATCTGTCCAACAATTGCCGCTGCTCTTGATCGCGTACGTTAATTCCCGGCAACTCCTTTTGTGTTCGATCAAATAATTTATCCCGTTTCCTTTTTACCGCCGCCAAATCGGGTAGAGGAGAATAAAAATGTCCGGCCGGCGCGAATTTCTCGAAAATGTTCATATATTTTACAAGTTAACAAGTTGTGAGAATGACAGATAATTTCTCCTTCGTCTTCTCATAATCAAAATTTTGCCTAATATAATCATCAAAATTGGCAATTAAATTATTATATTTATCAACGTTAGAATAATATTCGACTGTCTGTTGTGCGAAATCATTAATCTCATCAGCCAAAATCAACACTCGTTCCGCCTCGGGCAAACCTTGGGCGCCAATCGGGGAGGTAATAATTGGTAAATGATGATAGATCGCTTCCACCACCTTGCCTTTGACGCCGGCGCCAAATCGCAGCGGCATAATCGCCAGGCGGCATTGCTGATAATATTGTTGCAATTCCTGATCCGTCACATATCCCGTTACCAGGACCTCATCGCTCGCCAGGGCCAATATTTCTTCAGTTGGCTTTGAACCAACAATATGTAACTTTATTGCCGGTATTTTCTTTTTTATCAACGGCCAAATTTCCTTTACCAAATATATCGCCGCGTCCACATTGGGCGGATGATTAAATCCACCCACAAATAACAAATCTTTCCTCTCATGAAAAGGTCGACAAGCCATATCCAATTCTTTATACAAAAATAAGGGAATTGATACCGCCTCAATATTTTGATCAACGCCTTTGATTTTTTCCACTTCCTCCTGGGCAAAGAAAAAAGACTTGTCCACTCGAGCCACAATATCCCGCTCGATCTTTTCCCATTTCTCACTGGCCAACAATAATTGCTCATCTTTTTTTAAATTGGCTTCTTGTCGCAGGCGAAGATATTTTAAATCATGGGCCAGATAAAAAATCTTGGCGCTCGTATTGTCAATCATAAAATCCAAATATTGACTGGCCACATCCGGCCGACTCAAGAGCACCATATCCAGATAATCCGCATTTTCTTTGATCCACCCCCGCCAATTTTTCATGTACCAAGAGCCGGTCAAAACCTCGATGCCTAGTTGTTGCAGTTGCTCGGTGTAGGGCTCGTGGGCATAAAAATCATGCCCCATAAATTTAACGTTCAGACCCAGATCAACCAGCAACTGCAGATATTGCCACGTCGCCCGCGAACCGGCGTCCTGATCAAACATGGGCACATGGTGGTCGATAAATAGTATTGTTTGGCGTTGCCGGCTGCGATCCCGCGCCCAAAACACATCCTGCCCGTCCGGTAATTGTTCAGCCAGTAAAACATTTTTCCATTTGGCTAAAAATTTCTGCCGATTAGCCGCCAATAGATCTTTATGATCACCAAAAGTCTTGCTGCCAAAATGTAACACCCGGGCCGCCGGTTGATACATTATTTTGTAACCCTTTTGCCGGGCCCGCCAGCACCAATCCGTTTCTTCATAATAACCAGGAGAAAACTGCTGGTCAAAGCCATTTAATTCTCGCCACAAATCCGTCCGCGCCAAAAGACAGGCGCCACTGCAACAATCCACCTCTTTGACGTAGCTATATTCCGGTAGATCCGGATCATCGCCGCGGCCATAATTCCACCCCGTGCCATCGGCCCAGATAATACTACCCGCTTCCTGCAAAGCGTAATTGGCAAAAATCAGTTTAGCGCCCACTGCTGCTATTTTTTTATCTCGTTTAATTAAATCCATCATTGATTCTAACCAGCCCGGTTGAACATTGGTGTCGTTGTTCAATAGCAAAATATATTTACCCCGTGCCGCCTTGGCCGTTTCATTGCAGTTGCCCACAAAGCCAAGATTGGTCTCATGTTTAATCACTCGAATATTGTCGGCATATTGATCAATATTGACCGTCTCATCCGTCGAGCCATCATCGCCAATAATAATTTCGTAATCAATGCCCTCACTATTCTCGAATATTGATAACAAACAGGCGTAGGTATAATCCCATTGATTGTAAACGGGGATAACAATGGAAACTGCCGGCGCTTTACTTTTAGCAAAAATAATTTTTTGTTTAGGCCGCGACAGATAATTAATTAAATTCGTCTCTCGCTTTCCGGGCGGGATGCTGTCTAAAGTTTTTTTACCCAAAAGATACCAATACAGTCGGTACCAGCCATAACCAATGCCTTTTTTCTTTATTACGCGCCCCGCCGCCCACAGATCAGCCGGTAAAACCTTGACCCAATCAATCATTTGCCTCAATGGCTGCGTCCAACGCCAGAGAGTTGATTGTTCCATTGTCTCCAATTGCTGCTTATACCGATCGGCCTGAGTTAGCCGCCGCGTCAGCATTTTATTAATATATAAATATTTATTGATCAGCTTATCTCGATCAATCAAACTCTGTCGATCCACCATTTCGCTCGGCGCCGAGAGTAAACTCAATGGTTTAACTTCGGGTAGGGAGGTATCACTTGCTACTGCCAGCATATATTTCGCCAGCGGTGGTGTTTTAATAAAAGCATGAGCTTGGCCATCGGTTACTTCGTCGATGTCATTATAAATAGCATTATTGACCAAATTATTTTGCGAATATATTTGCACCAGCTGGTATTGTTTTTCTAGCCATTTTTCCAGTTCCGCCCGCGTAAACTCATGCACATGTAATTTATTTCTCTTGCCCCTTTCCTCCTTAACGGGTGTTGACAGAATTAACCAACCATCCGGCTTTAACACTCGTTTGATTTCCCGGCCCACCACCTCATGATCCGCCACATGTTCGATTGTTTCCATCGACACCACCACGTCAAAATGACCATCGCCAAACGGTAATTTGTCAGCTTTGGCCACCACAAATTCATTGTTATCAGTTTTGTAGTATTCTTTAGCATATTCAATTGTGGCCGCATCCTGATCAACTCCCACCACTTGCCGCGCCTTTTTGGCCAGCATCTTTGATCCATATCCACTCCCGCACGCCACGTCCAGCACCAACTTGTTGGTCACCATTTGGGCTGCCCACAGGTAACGCACCACGTGTTCACCATAGATCAAATCCTCCGCGTTGACCTCCGGAATCATCCGCTCGCCGGTGAACTTCATTTTATCTTTTTTACTCATTTTCTAGTTCCTAATTTCTAATTCGCAATTAACTAGTTGTGTGAATTAATAATAATATGATTTACCTGGACGTCATCCCCGCCTTGAGCGGGGATCTCATATGTAACGCGTTTATTTACGTTCTTGATGATGAGATCCCCGCTCAAGGCGGGGATGACAGGGGAAATAACTAATTCTCACAACTCATTAATTATTTTTATTTTATGATTAAAACAACATATTCCATCACCATTATTTCCTCCGATAACAACAAATGACAAATCATCATCTTTCCAATCAAAAAAAACTTGCTTGTCTTGATCGCATATGGCCGGCGAAACAAAATAATGGCCGGGGGACAGCCATTGGTCAATGGTAAAAATGATTTTTTGTCGGCCCGCCGTTGTCTCGAAATTAATATTGTGGCGGGCCGTATTGGTGGCAAAAACCACTTGATAGTGACGGTTACGAATTTCCAGGCCCACCACCGGACCGGTTATCTTTTGTAAAAACTCAACCAACACTTCGATCCTAATAGTTTCTCCCGGCTTGATTTGTTCTTTATCGGCCGGCGCCAATAACTTGGTTGACCCCACGCGTGCCACTGGTTGCTCGGTCGTCATTTTTTTAATCAAAGCCCGATGGGCCGCCTGCTGTTTTTGGGCTACTTCATTAATATAGTAATCACAAATTTCCGCCGCCAGTCCCGACCGCGCCAGTTGTCCGTCCGCCAGCACCAACACTCGATCACAATATTGCTTCACCGCTTCCAGATCATGACTAACAAAAACAATTGTTTTTCCGACTGTTTTTAGCTTGGCGAAAATCTGCTGGCATTTCCGCTGAAAACCGTAATCACCCACCGCCAGCACCTCATCGAGCAGTAAAATATCAAAATCCGCTTGAATCGCCGTGGCAAAAGCCAATCGCACCAACATGCCCGAGGAAAATTTATTTAACTTGGTGTCGATAAACTTCTCCAACTCGGAGAAAGCAATGATATCATCAATCTTTTCCCTAATTTGCTTTTCGCTCATCCCCAGCAGGGTTCCATAGAGAAAAATATTTTCCCAGGCCGAGAGCTCCGGCTGAAAACCTACCCCCAATTCCAGAAATGGGCTTAGCTTCCCGTTGATAGTCACTGACCCCGCCGTCGGCACGTAAATATTGGCCAATATCTTAAGCAAAGTACTTTTACCCGAACCATTGTTACCAATAATTCCCAAAAATTCCCCCTGATTAATCTCAAAACTAACATCGTTCAATGCCCGAAAAACCTCCCGTCTGCCTCGAAAACTAGAAATTAACTTCTCTCGGAGAGTATGGTGACGAAAATGATCCAGCACAAACTCCTTGGTCAAATTTTCGACTTTAATCGCTTTACTCATAGTTATATTTTTTCAGCGAAATATTTTTCTTGGGTGGCAAATATTGACCACCCGGCAACTACTATCACTATTACTAATCCCAATTGTATCCACGGATAATAACTGATGGTCGGCCGATCAAAGACAAGAAATACGGCTCTAAAATCAGTCACAATCTGCGCCAAAGGATTGAGTAGCCACCATGATCGATACGGCAGCGGGATCATCGTCAGGGGGTAAATGATCGGTGTAGCGTAAAACAACATCTGTAGCCCCACCTCCCAAATATGGGCCAAATCACGATAGCGCACGTACCAAGTGGCCAATATAAGAGCAGTACCCAGCCCCAATAACCATAATTCAATAATATACAAAATAATTAGTCCCGTGTCCCAGTCGAAAACATTGATCCGCCAATAAACCATAAAAGCCGCCAGAATCACCAGATTAAAAAATAGATTAATCAGGGCATTAAACGACGATACCAAAACGACGATAAAGCGCGGAAAATATATTTTTTTGATCAAAGCCGCCCGCCCCACCACCGCCCGCAATCCATTGCTGGTTACTTCGGCGAAAAAGTTAAACAAAATGATTCCGATCAATAAATATATGGGAAAATGTTCAATCTCACCATCAAACCGCAGCGCCCGCCCAAAAACGAAATATAGGACTAGAAATAACCCCAACGGTTTCAGTAGCGCCCACAAATAACCCAACACCGAGCCCGAATAGCGCAATTTGTAATCCGTCATCGTCAGCTGTTTAGTAATTTCCCAATTTTGCCGCCAAGTTTTCAATAGTTACACATATTTGATAAAAACATACACATACATTATATATTCCGCTGCCAGCAAAGTCGAAAAAAACAACCACCATTTGAGTTGGTGGTTGTTTTTTTAAATCAGTTTAGCCTATTACGAAATATTTTTTATCTGCGGAAAACTCGATTGAATATAGTCAAACACTGATCGATAATTCTCCCGCAAATATTTCTGGCTGGTGGTGTAAAGTCTGATCGCTTCAGCAAATTCTTCACAAAAATAAATATCATCCCCCTGAATATCATCCCCCTGATATTTTTTTGAGTAACTCGTCATAGATTCCGGCCGCTGTGATACAATTTCCTGCCATTTCTTCCAGTTATCTTTTTTTTGTTTAACAATAATATCAGCCATATGATGACCAATTTCATGGATTATGGTGCCGATTTTGTATAACCTTTTTCTTTCCGTAAGATCATCGATATGGGTTAAATATTTTTGGTCCAGACCTTCTGAATTATCGAAAGCAAAAATACGAATAGGCGTTCGATAATAGGCTTTAGCCGAATGATGAATAATGAAATCGCTGGAATTCATGGCCCGATATTTATTGGGCTTAAGCCTAGCGGCGTTCAATTGATACATTTCTTGTGGGATAAAATATTCTTTACCGTTAATAACACAAAAATAGATATTAGGCTGATAATCAACTTCAGAAATTAAACACTGCTTAAGTAATTCTGATCCGAAAGCATCCTCGATCTGAATCGGCGCTTCTGCCAAGTCAGGATCATTTTCAAAGCCCTTCCATATGATTGGCTGAGGGTTTTCCATCAATTCTTGATATGTCTCCGGTTTACTTTTGCCACTCTTGGCTGCCTGAATATTAGCCTGATTAAGTTGGTTCAAATCCAGCTGGTAATAATCATTGACATAATATTTTTCATCTATTATCAAAGTATCTTCTTGATTAAGATGACTAATTTTATCTTTTTGAGTATTCATCAGTTTTAATTAATGATAATTAAATATCATACATTAATATTGTTTTTTTACAAGACAATGAATATCAATTATTAATAAACATTCCTAACAACGTGTTAAAATATAAGTAGAATCAATAATCTAAATTATGGCCTTCATCTGGAAATATCTCCAAAAGCACAAGCGCACATTGTATTTAGCTTTGTTTTTAGCGATTATCAATCAAGTTTTTTCCCTGTTGGACCCGCAGTTGTTCCGTATTCTGGTCGATGACTACGCCACCAAAGCCGGTGAATATGCTTCCGGAGATTTCTTTCGCGGCGTGCTATATATCATCCTTGGGTTAATTTTAGTCGCTCTCATCTCCCGGATTGCCAAAAATTTCCAGGATTACTATGTCAACGTCATCACTAGCCGCTTGGGGACAGAACTCTACGCTGATAGTGTTGACCACGCCCTCAGTGTGCCATTCTCTGTCTTCGAAGACCAGCGTTCCGGCGAGATTCTGCGCCGCATGCAAAAAGCCCGTGACGATATCCAAAATCTGATCAAGAACCTGATTAATATCTTGTTTTTCTCCCTGGTCGGCGTGGTATTTGTCTTGATCTACGCTTTCTACGTCAACTGGATTGTCGCGCTGGTCTTCGCCCTAATCATCCCCGTGGTCGGTTTGAGCACTTATTATTTGAGTCAAAGTATCAAAAAAGTCCAGACCAAGATCGTCTCCGAACAGATTGGCCTGTCCGGCTCCACCACCGAAACCCTGCGCAACATGGAGCTGGTCAAAAGCCTGGGGCTGAGAGAGCAGGAAATCAACCATCTCAATACCAGCAATGAAAAAATCCTCCAACTCGATTTGGAAAAAGTCAAAATTGTGCGCACGATAAGTTTTATCCAAGGCACTATCATCAATGCCTCACGTGCTATTTTAAATCTGGTGATGCTCTGGCTGATCTTCCAAGGGACGATCACGCTGGGTGAATTTTTCAGCTTGCTATTTTACAGTTTCTTTATCTTTAACCCTCTTTCCAATCTGGGTGATCTGGCCAACAACTACCAAGAGGCCATGGCCAGCACCAAACAGTTAAATGAAATTCTCCAAATCCCGGTGGAAGAAAGACCAGCCCACGCCATCAAAATTAAAGATATCAAACAAATTGAATACCACCACGTCTTTTTTGCCTATGAAGACGATAAATATGTTTTGAACGATATCAATTTATCAATCAAAAGTGGCCAATCTATCGCTCTGGTTGGACCCTCTGGTTGTGGCAAATCAACCATCGTCAAAATGCTGGTCGGACTCTACCGACCCACGCGTGGGCGGATCGCCATTAATGATCATGACCTGAATAATATTGACCTCGACTTATTTCGCCAAAAAATTGGTTTAGTCACCCAGGAAACTCAATTATTTGCCGGTACCATTTTGGAAAATCTGCGCTTTGCCAACCCCAAGGCTAGTGCCGCCGATTGTCTGGCCGCCCTGGAACATGCCTCCGTCAAAAGCATTTTGGAGCGAGGGAAAGAAGGACTCAAAACCCGGATTGGCGAAGGCGGACTCAAACTCTCCGGCGGGGAAAGACAGCGCATGGCCATTGCCCGCGCCCTGCTGCGCGACCCGGAAATATTGATCTTCGATGAAGCCACCAGTGATCTGGACAGCCTGACCGAAAAAGAAATCACCGACACTATCAAAAATATCTCCATCCAGCACCCGGAATTGATCACCATTCTCATCGCCCATCGCCTCTCCACCGTCGCCCATGTTGATCAAATATTTGTCATCGAAAAAGGCCGTATCATCGAAACCGGTAACCACCAGCAACTACTCCAGCAGGGTGGACTCTACAATGCCATGTGGCGGCAACAAACGTGATTAACTAATAATTTACTTTCTCCTATAAATAAGCTATAACTAAATAACGTAATTGATTATTTTTTATCTGTTTAATGATAAATTAAGCAGTTTTTTCTTTTTTTATGGAAATCCGCAATATCGCCATCATCGCTCACGTTGACCATGGCAAAACCACTTTGACCGACGCCATCATGCGCCAGACCGGCATGTCTGAAGAAGGGGAGACTATGGACACCAACGCCTTGGAACAGGAGCGGGGGATTACCATCTATTCCAAAAACACCTCCGTCTTCTATCAAGATACCAAAATCAATATCGTTGACACCCCCGGTCACGCCGATTTCGGTAGTGAGGTAGAACGGGTACTGCGCTCGATTGATTCCGTGATATTAGTGGTGGACGCCCAGGAAGGCCCCATGCCCCAGACCAAATTTGTATTGAAGAAATCCTTGGAATTAGGTTTGAAACCGATCGTTGTCATCAATAAAATTGATAAACCGGCCGCTCGGCCCGATGTTGTCCACGAAATGGTTTTTGATTTGTTTTACGATCTGGGTGCCAACGATGAACAACTTGATTTTCCAGTGGTATATGCTGTTGGTCGCGATGGTATTGCCAAAAACCATCTCCGCGATGAAAGTCATGATCTAACTCCTTTGCTTGATCTAATTTTGACCAAAGTGCCACCCGTCAGTGCCAGCCTGGATAAACCGCTTTTGGCCCAACCGTTTAATCTTGGTTATGACAATTTTCTCGGCCGTCTGGCCGTGGCCCGGATCTACGAAGGCCAGATCAAAACCGGCCAAACCGTCCAGGTCAAAAAAACCGATGGCACTACCAGCAGTGGCAAAATCACCAAACTTTTCACCTATCGTGGCACCCAACAACAAGTGGCCGACTCCGCTCCCGCCGGGGATATTGTCCTCATTGCCGGTTTGCCCGATATCTACATTGGTGACACCATTTGCGCCACCCCCGATCAAGCCGCTTTGCCGGCCATCCACATTGACGAGCCGACTATTTGTCTGGATTTTTTGGTCAATGATTCACCTTTTGCCGGGCGGGAAGGTCGGTGGGTAACCAATCGACAGCTAAAAGAGAGATTGGAGAAAGAATTGGAAATCAACGTCGGCTTAAAGATTGATTTTTCTTCTTCGACCGTCTACAAAGTCTATGGTCGCGGCGAACTACATATCGCTATTCTCCTGGAAAATATGCGCCGCGAAGGCTACGAAGTCCAGGTTTCCCAACCGCAAGTAATTATCAAAGAAGTCAACGGACAAAAACTGGAGCCATTTGAAGAATTGATTATCGACGTACCGGCCGAATCGTCGGGCGTGGTAATTGAAAAATTATCCCAACGCAAAGGCACCATGGTAGAAATGAAAAACGAGGGCCATGTCACCCGGATGATTTTCACCATTCCCACCCGCGGCCTGCTGGGCTATCGCGGCGATTTTGTGATTGATACCCGCGGTGAAGGCATTTTGGCCAGCCGCTTCATTGGCTTTGAGCCGCACGTCGGCCCCATCACGCGCCGCCCGGTGGGCGCCATGGTTTCCATGATCACCGGCAAAGCCCTGGCTTTTTCCCTCTGGAACCTGCAGGATCGCGGCCAACTTTATATCAATGCCAACACGGAAGTCTACGAAGGCATGATTATTGGGAACATCAGCAAAGGCATCGACATGGCCGTCAACCCCATCAAAAACAAGCAATTAACCAATATCCGCGCGGCGGGCAGCGACGAAGCCATCCATCTCATTCCCCCTGTTCCCATCAACATCGAACGCGGGCTGGAAATTATGAACGAAGACGAATACCTGGAAGTGACGCCCAAAAATGTTCGCCTGCGCAAGCAACAACTTGCCGAAATCGACCGCATCCGCGAATACCGTAAGAAGAATAAAAATTAAAAAGGTATAATATAACAAGAGAAAAATTAAATATAAATCATTAATGAAAAAAATCAGTCAACGTTCCCCATCAAAATCAAAAGCCAAAAGACCCAAGATCTATGCTTTCATCGATAGCCAAAACCTAAACCTCGGCACCAGTAAAAACCTGTACAACAAAAATAAACGCCAAATCTATTCCGGCTGGAAGCTGGATTTCCAAAAATTTTTCATCTACCTCCGGGACAAATTCCGTGTGTCCAAAGCATTCCTCTTTATTGGCTATATTGAAGATAACCAAAAACTATATGATGAACTCAAAAAAATTGGTTATCAACTAATCTATAAACCCACCACCAAAGACGCTCTCGGTAAACCCAAGGGTAATATTGATGCGGAATTAGTCCTGCACGCCGCCGCCATCGAATTTAACCATTATCATCAGGCCGTGATTGTTTCCGGCGATGGTGATTTTCGCTGTTTGTATGAATTTCTGATTGGCAAGAAAAAACTTCTCCGAATTATCATTCCCAATATTCACGCTCAATCATCTTTATTACGAGGTTTTCAAAAATATAAAACCTTCCTCGAGTATGAAAAAGAAAAATTAAAGCACAAAAAATGAGAGACGTCACATTGTAACACGCAGTTACAAGCTCGTTTCTCTCTCATGATTAATTTCATTGTATAAAAATAACTGTTACTGGTCAAGACTGTATAAAAAAAGACCCCCGATAGAGACTTTCCTCCAGCAAGGTTCTTTTTGTAGTGATTAATTCTATTGTAAATAAATTCATCTCAGTTTGTCAAAACCAACCCCCAGCTTGACTTGAATAATATGATATGGCATAAAGGCTACAATAGATTAATTAACCCAAATATTATGCCCGATAAAATGTCGTCCCATCCATCCCATCTTTCCCGCCGTGATTTCTTAAAATTAGGTGCCGGCCTTGTTGCCACCGCCGCGGCGGGTGGGGGATTATACAAAGTCCTAGATTGGGCCGAAAGGGATCAAGAGTGGTCGGAACAAAAGTGTCTGGATTGGGTAGACAAAGTCAAAACTGATCTCCAACAAGCCTCTAATCCGCAAGAGCGCAATGAAATAATTTGCCGGCTGACTTCAATCGAAAACTTCCCTGATTATAAGGTCAAATCTAAATTAGAAGAAGAAACTAGAAAATTATACCAGAAAATTGGTTCAAAAAAGCCTTATCTATACCCTGGCGCCGATATTAACTTTATCCGGCCCTACCAGGAGCGATTGACTCAAATTTATCGTTTGTCCGGCCCGGAACAGATGGCTGAAATTGCTCTCTTTGAATCAACTTGCCCCGATTATGATCTCGAATATGAAATTCACGATCTCCACGCTCTTTCCTATCGAGTCAAGCAAATGGGACCGACTTATACTCAAACTTGGTCGGAAATCATTCTCCAAAAGCGCCCGAATTTGTTAGAGGATATCAATAAATATCTGGCCAACGTCAAAACAAAAGACATGGAAATGGTTTGCCAGCAAGTTATCAAAGACTTCACCAACTACCTGTCGGCGCCCAGTGTTAATAAGCAGGATTTTTCCTTACCTGAAGACTCGGGAAATTAACGACGGATTAAATATATTATTTTTTGTACCAAAAAAATTGCCGGCCGGCAATTTTTTTTGGTGGATAGGTTTCTTAATAAGTTCTTAAGACCAATAAGGTAAAATAAACTCTGAATAAAAAATAATGCCCAAACTAAAAGATATCAACAAAATTGCTCATCCCCGCGAAAAACTGGCCAAATACGGCCCGGGAAAACTTTCCAATACTGAACTTTTAGCAATTCTTTTACGCACAGGCGGAAAAAACTGTAATGTTCTGCAACTGGCCAAAAAAATATTCAAACAATATCCCAAGCAGTCATTGATTGCAACTAATGTTGCGCAATTACGCAACATTAAAGATTTAGGGTTGGCCAAAGCTTGTGAAATAGTGGCCTGCATTGAACTGGGTAAAAGATTACTCAAAGATAAACCGGCCCAATTGATTCTCAGCGCTCAGGATGTCTGGGATCGGTGTGGTGATATTCGCCCACACAAGAAAGAACATTTTGTCGTTTTCTATCTGGACAATCGCCATCAGGAGATCAAGCGTGATACCGTCTCCATTGGCACACTTACCGCCAGCTTGGTCCACCCGCGGGAGGTGTTTGAACCGGCGATCAGTCATAGTGCCGCGCACATATTGGTCGCCCACAATCACCCTTCCGGTGAATTACAGCCGTCGACCGATGATATCGAAATCACCCGAAGATTGATCGAAGCCGGGAAAATCCTGGGCATTGAACTGCTTGATCATGTTATCGTCACCCGTCATAAATGGCTGAGTATGAAGAAAGAAGGGCTGGCTTTTGGTAAAATGTAGTTAATTAGTTAATAAATAGAATTTATGTTTGAACAAGCGTTTAAAAATATTGATGATGTTCTCTGGAAAGATGCCGGCTGTGGCAGTGAATTGGATTATGTCGAGCAAACTTCTTGGATTTTGTTTCTCAAATACCTCGATGATTTGGAAGTGGAAAGGCAAAAGGCAGCGGTATTGTCAGGACAAGACTATCAATTTATTATCGATCCGGAATTTCGCTGGGAAAAATGGGCGGCGCCCAAAACCAAAGATGGAAAACTTGACCACAATCAAGCTATGACGGGTGATGATTTGATTGATTTTGTCAATCGAAGCAGTGATAAAAAACCCGGACTTTTTCAATATCTGAAAAAATTTAAAGCCAAAGCCGAGAGTCCGGATACGATTGAATACAAGATTGGTGAGATATTTAGTGAATTGAAAAATAAAATTCAAAGCGGGTACAATCTGCGGGAAATTTTGAATATCGTCGATGGCCTGCGTTTCCGTTCTACCAAGGAAAAGCATGAATTATCGCATCTCTACGAAAGTAAGATTAAAAATATGGGAAACGCCGGACGAAATGGCGGCGAATACTACACTCCCCGCCCGTTGATTAAAACGATTGTAAAAATCGTTGACCCCAAGATTGGCAACAAAATCTATGATGGCGCGGTTGGTTCGGCCGGATTCTTGGTAGAAGCATTTAACTATCTTAGTCAGGATCGGGAAAAACTGTCTCCAAAAGACTGGGAAACTCTGCAGAAGAAAACTTTTTATGGCAAAGAGAAAAAGTCGCTGGCCTATATCATCGGTATTATGAACATGATTTTGCATGGCATCGAAGCACCCAATATCATCCACACCAATACTTTAACAGAAAACATTGATGATATTCAGGACAAAGATCGTTATGACACAATTCTCACCAATCCCCCGTTCGGCGGAAAAGAGAGAAAAGAAGTCCAACAAAATTTCCCGATCAAGACGAGCGAGACCGCTTTTTTGTTTTTACAACATTTCATCAAGATTTTAAAAGCCGGCGGCAAGGCTGGGATTGTCATTAAAAACACTTTTCTGTCCAATACTGATAATGCTTCTGTTTCGCTTAGGCGGTATTTGTTGGAAAGTTGCAATTTGCACACAGTTCTTGATTTACCCGGCGGGACTTTTACCGGCGCGGGAGTGAAGACAGTGGTGTTGTTTTTTCAGAAAGGGGAACCGACGAAGAAGGTTTGGTATTATCAGTTGAATCTCGATCGAAATTTAGGCAAGACCAATCCCCTGAATGAGAAGGATTTGGAAGATTTTGTTAAATTGTCTAAGACCAAAGCTGATTCGCCTAATTCCTGGAGTGTTGATGTTTCCAAGATCGATCAGAAGACTTTTGATCTATCAGTCAAAAATCCGAATCGGAATGATGAGGTGGTTTTACGGGATCCGAAGGTGATTTTGAAGGAGATAAAAAAGTTGGACGAGGAGAGTGGAAGGGTTTTGGGAGAAGTTGAGAAGATAATTAATAAAAGCTTATAGTATTATGAATAGAAATGAATACAAAATAACTAATGGTGAGTGCTATGCCAATCCTGATAATTGCATGGGGACCAATATCATTTCTGGGATCTGTCCTTGGTGTAATCAATCGAGTGGTTTTAAAATTAGTGGGAAAAAAAGTGAGGGGACTATTCCTTTGATATGCGATACTTGTCGAAAGCATATAATCTATGATGTATACAAAAGATTTGTTTTCCCTTTAGCGACACTTGAGGCTTTAAATGATTTACCAAATGAAATTGATAAATATTATCAAGAAGCACTGCGATGTATTTCGGTAGAGGCACCCAATGGTGCTGCGACACTATTTAGAAAAATTATTCATCAAGTTGGAATTTTATATGGAGTTGCGAAACCTAATGATAAAACTTCTATCATGGGAATTGTCGAAAAGATTGAAAAAGATGGCCATATCAACAATAAACTAGTCGAAGCGCTTAGAAGAGTAAAAGATTTAGGAAATGATGGAGCGCATATTAATAAAAATGAACCAAACTTTGAACAGATTCACATAGTAAAAAATTTGATTGATAATTTCTTACAAGCTACGGTTTTACAAGATAACAATATTGCTTTATTGGACAATCTGAAGAAAGGAGTAAAAAGTGACTCAATTGAAGAATAAAAAAAAGAATCAGATTAAGGTTTATCAAGACAAGAAAAAAGACATTATTGAGTTGTTAATACAACCTACAGTAAAGATAGCTGAATTTTTAACCGGTATTTTAGTAAGTGAAACCAAGGATCTCAAATTATCAGGATGTCGAATAATTCAAGCTGTTATTAAAAATAATAATTTAACACAGTTAGGTAGAGAAATAGAGGAGTATACAAAAAAAGGGCAAATAAAGGAAGACTATTTAGAGTCGAGTCTAAATCAAGCAACCATAACAGAATTACTTAATTTTATTGATGAGGAAGTGATCGATGAAGTTCGCTTCAAGGCAATGAAATCAATTTTCTTTTCGTCTGTTGAGAATAATTCCGATGACCAAAAAGAAAGTCTGGCTTACGAATTATTACAAATATGTAAGGAGCTTACAAGCGGCGATATTTTGATATTAAAAGCCACATTTGAAATATTAAAAAACCCTGGTGATATTGATGTGAAGGATAATGCTGCAAATAAATGGATTAATAATATTTCAAAAAAAATTGGTCATAATTTGCCGTCTTTAATCACGTATCACGAAAATCATTTAATGGATTTAAATCTTATAAGTCCTCGAATTCATAATGATCGCAGTGGCATTGTAACTGGTAAGTATTATCGGTTGTCAGATTTGGGTTATACATTATGTGAATTTATTACTAAATATGATTGAATCGAAAATAATTTATCTTTTGGGAATTCACCACTTGGTTCAATGGAATAATACATTGAAAATTACTGAGGAATTCATTGATTTTTTAACCACAAAAATAGGAAGTTTACATGTGGATTTAATTGCAGAAGAATTTTCAGAAGAAGCAAAGTCAAGAAATAATATAAATCAAACTACAACGGAAAAAGTGGCAGAAGTCTTGAATATTAAACATTTATTGTGTGATCCTTCTATTGTAGAAAGGGAAGCGATCGGTTATTTAACCAGTCAAGAATTGAGAGAAAAATTTGGTTCAAAATCATCCTTCGAAGGTACTGATGAATTTATTAAAAGAAAGAAATTTGAGAAAGAATTTATGTGGCCTATCAGGGAAAAATATTGGTTAGACAAAATTAAAAATAAATCTTTCAAAAATATTATTTTCGTATGTGGATGTGAGCATTTAGAAAGTTTTAAGTTTATGCTCGAACAAAATAATTACAGTGTTTTAATTCTAGAAAAACAATTTTTATATGAAAGCCAACTGGCAAACAAAAAAACTGGGTGACATTTGTAGTGTTTTTACTGATGGCAACTGGATTGAAAGCAAGGATCAATCCCCTGAAGGAATTCGTCTTATTCAAACAGGGAATATTGGTAATGGCATATTTAAGAATAGAGCTGGAAAAGCTCGTTATATTTCTGAAAAAACTTTTAAAAAATTAAAATGCACTGAGATTTTTAAAGGTGATATTTTAATTTCACGTTTACCTGATCCTGTTGGTAGATCTTGTATTATTCCGAAAACAAAAGAAAAGATGATTACTGCTGTTGATTGCAGTATCATCAGATTGAAAAAGGAAATTTTATCTAAGTTTTTTAATTATTTTACCCAGTCATATACATATCTAAACGATGTTGAACAATTAACAAGCGGAACGACGCGAAAGAGAATTAGTAGAAAAAATTTAGGATTAATTCAAATCCCCTTTCCTCCCCTCCCCGAACAAAAACGGATTGTCAAAATTTTGGATGAGGTATTTGAGAAAGTGGCGCAGGCCAAGGAAAACGCGGAGAAGAATTTGAAAAACTCCCGCGAGTTGTTTGAATCTTATTTGCAAAATATTTTTGCGAATCCCTCCTCCGCCAGAGCTTCGGCGGGCAAGCCGGGGGAGGATTGGGAAGATTGTGTTCTAAATGATTATGTTAAATTTATAGATTATAGGGGAAGAACACCAAAAAAAACTGAGACTGGTATCAGATTAATTACTGCAAAAAATATTAAAATGGGGTATTTACAAATACATCCGGAAGAATTTATTAACCCTAATGACTACGAAGGATGGATGACAAGAGGGATACCAAAAAAAGGAGATGTTTTATTTACCACAGAGGCTCCTCTAGCTAATGTTGCTCAGTTGGATACAGACGAAAAAGTAGCATTTGCGCAACGCACTATTATTTTTCAACCCAATCAAAATAAATTAGAACAAGCATTCTTAAAATATCTTCTTCTATCTAGACCGATACAAATAAAAATTATTGAAAAGGGAACGGGTGCAACAGTAAAAGGTATTAAAGCAAGATTGTTAAAGAATATTCCTATATCTTTTCCTTCTCTCCCTATTCAAAAATCCATCGTCGCCCAACTTGACAAACTATCCGCCAAAACCAAAAAATTGGAAGATATTTATAAACAAAAAATAGCTGATCTAGAGGAGTTGAAGAAATCGGTATTGAAGAAGGCGTTTGCGGGGGAGTTGTAGATTATATATGTAATATCAATGTCTGTTATAATTAAATTATGAAATATACTCGTACGAAAAAATTGTTATTTGCCAATAATAAAGGAGGTGTAGGCAAGACTACACTAGCTTTTAATTGCGCGGTGTTATTTGCACAGAAGGGTTATAAAACTGTCTTGGTTGACCTCGACCCGCAATGTAATTTATCAAGATTGGCCATAGGTGATAGGCAGTATGAAAAAACATTATTTACCGATCTAGATAAAGATGTCTATCACATGTTAAAAGGAGTTATAGAAGGTGGATCGGATATTGATTTGACTGTATCTTTTTCGCCAGTGGCGAATAGTGAAAAAAATCTTTCATTATTAAAAGGTAGCGTCAAATTGTCTCAATACGAAAATCTACTAGTTACTGCGTATGGTCAAGCAGCCGCCGGACAACAATTAGGATATTTTCAGACAAGTGCCATTGATAGATTCTTAAGAGAAAAGGGATTAAATGAAGAGATTGATATATTTGTAATAGATACATCACCAAGTCTTTCACTGCTTAATCAAATAATATTTTTAGGTTCAGATTATTTTATTGTACCCATGATGCCTGATGCTTTTAGTGTGCAGGGAATTGAAAATTTGGGTAGCATGTTTGAAAAATGGAAACAAAATTGGAAAGTTACCGGAAAGGCACTATCAGGGAATACTGAAAGTAAATTTATTTTGTCGGGAGACGGTCTGTTTATTGGTTATATAATTAATTCATATAACGTATACGGGAAACAGCCTATCAAAGATCATCGACACTGGATCGAAGCAATTCCTCAAAAAGTAAAAGAATATCTTTCTGAAAAACACGGCAAGAACGGACTTGTAGAAATAAGTTGGAAAAATCCCATCGCTGAAATTCAGGATTACGGCAGAATTCCTGCTAAATGCCAAGAAATCGGGACAGCAATTTTTGACCTTGATCCGACTTTGATTGAAGATATACAGATTGGAACGAAAGAAAATATCGAGAAATCAAAGGAAGAATTTAATGTGTTATCAGATAAGATTTTGAAAATATTAGCAGAATACTAGTAATAAATAATAAAAATTTCCTAAAACGGCAGAAAGTGAGATTTAGGCAGTACTCTGCAGTACTCCATTAGCAAAAATTGCTAATGGCAGTTTGGTAAACAAAATTACTTTTGGATTTTAAAAGAAATGATATAAATTATTAAACGTGAATTTTCTTTATATTCTTATGATATTCACGATAAATTGACATTATATCGTGAATTATATATAATATCATTATGAGTATAAATAAAGACACGAGATTAAATATTGATCAGTTGAAACATTTGTTTGATTCTTTGAAAACTGGTAAAGAGTCATTATTGGATATGTTGTGGGAGGTGGAGATATCGGAAGCAGTGTACAATTCCAATGCGATTGAGAATTCTACATTGACAATAGATGAAACGGAAAAAATATTGTTGGAAATGGAGGTTGCTAGGAAGGTATCAGTCAGGGAAGTGTTTGAAGCAAAAAATCTCGCCAGAGTTTCGTCATATATCAAGAACAAAACATCCGGTAAACAACTGGATGAAGAATTGATATTGTTTTCACATAAAATGCTAATTACTGGAATCAATGATGATATTGCCGGTCGACTGAGAAAGGCGGGTGAATATGTGCGAGTCGGTGCATATATTGCTCCTGCCCCGGAACACTTGCCAGCAATGTTGAGATCGGCGATGCTAGAATATTCAAGCAACAATACTTCATATTTTTTGGAAAAAATTGCCAAATTCCATTTGGAATTTGAACATATTCATCCCTTCTGTGATGGGAATGGTCGTATTGGGAGGGTATTGATGAATTACCAATTGATGCAATTCGGTTTTCCGCCGATAATAATTCGCGATAAAGAAAAATATGTCTATTACAATACTTTCAAAGAATATAGTGATGATAAAAAAACTATTGGTATGGAAAAAGTATTATTTTTAGCTATTTTAGAATCACTACACAAGAGAATCGCATATTTACAAGGTGATAAAATCGTCACTTTGTCGGAATATGCCAAGAAGAATAAACAGGCTTTAAATATTTTATTAAACAAAGCAAAACGCCAAACAATAAATGCGTTTCGAGAAAAAGGCGTTTGGAAAATTGGAGTTAAGCAATGAACGAAGCGGAAACAAGGGCCGAATATATCGATCCCAAACTCAAAGAAGCTGGTTGGGGTGAGGTTGAGGACTCAAAAATCTTGCGGGAACATCGAATTACCGAAGGCAAAATCCAAACCGGCGGACGGCGCTTGCCGGCCGAGGTTGCTGATTATGTTTTAGTTTACAAGAACCAGAAGATCGGGGTGATCGAAGCCAAAAGCGATGAATTGGAAGTGGCGGAAGGAGTACAACAAGCCAAAGATTATGCCGATAAATTACAGATTGAATATACCTTTTCTACCAATGGTCGGCAGATTTATGAAATTAATTTACAAACTGGTGCCGAAAAAAAAATTGATAAATTCCCCAGTCCGGAAGAATTATGGAAGCGAATCAATGCCAAAACCAGTGAATGGACAGAGAAATTTGATGCCGTCCCTTTTGAAGATATGAGTGGCACCAAACCACCCCGCTATTATCAAGAAATAGCGGTCAATCGAGTGTTGGAAGCGATTGCTGATAATAAACAAAGAATTTTGCTCACTCTGGCGACCGGCACCGGCAAAACTTATATCGCTTTTCAGATTGCCTGGAAACTATTTCACAGTCGCTGGAATCTGAACCGCGATGGTGGCCGTCGCCCTCGGATTCTGTTTTTGGCCGATCGAAATATATTGGCCAATCAGGCCTTTAACAATTTTTCCGCTTTTCCCGAAGATGCCATGATCAGAATTACACCGCTCGATATCCGGAAAAAAGGAAGTGTGCCGATGAACGGTAGTGTGTTTTTTACTATTTTTCAGACTTTTATGACCGGTCCCGATAATTCTCCATATTATGGTGATTATCCGCCGGATTTTTTTGATTTGATAATTATTGACGAGTGTCATCGAGGAGGAGCCAACGACGAATCAAATTGGCGGGGAATTTTGGAATACTTTGCGCCGGCTGTTCAACTTGGAATGACCGCCACTCCCAGACGACAAGGAAATGTGGATACTTACGAATATTTCGGCGATCCGGTATATATTTATTCTTTGAAACAGGGGATAAATGATGGTTTTTTGACACCCTTCAAAGTGCGCCGTATTCAGACTACGCTTGATGAATTTGTTTATTCTCCTGATGATGAACTGATCGAGGGAGAAATCGAGGAAGGCAAAGTTTATACCGAAGATGATTTCAACAAGATTATTCAGATCATGCAGCGTGAGAAGAAGAGAGTTGAAATCATGATGAGCGAAATTGATCAATCTGAAAAGACGATTGTGTTTTGTGCTACTCAGGAACATGCTGCCGCCGTGCGGGATTTGATTAATCAAAAAAAGAAAAGTAAAAATGCCCATTATTGCGTGCGGGTAACAGCCAATGATGGCAAAAGAGGCGAGGAATTTTTGCTGGATTTCCGAGATAACGAAAAAACCATCCCCACTATCTTAACCACCTCTCAAAAACTATCTACTGGAGTTGACGCTCGCAATATTCGTAATATTGTGCTGATGCGACCGGTTAATTCGATGATCGAATTCAAGCAAATTGTCGGTCGAGGAACCAGATTATATGATGGCAAAGAATATTTCACTATCTATGACTTTGTCGGCGCCTACAAACATTTTAACGATCCGGATTGGGACGGCGAACCGATTGACGAAACTTCTTCTGAACCAAAAATTACCAAAGAGAAAGAGCCGACTGGCGTCGTTGGTGACACGGGAACTGAGATATACGAACCTGAGCCAGAAAAGAGAAAAATGGCTAAAGTAAAACTGACCGATGGCAAAGAGCGAGCAATTCAGTATATGGCTTCAACTTCATACTGGAGCGCTGATGGAAAGCCAATATCGGCCGAAGAATTTTTAGCCGAGATTTTTGGCGAATTACCAAAGTTGTTTAAGGATGAAGAAGAATTACGCTCGATCTGGTCAAATCCCCAAACTAGAAAGAAATTTTTATTACAGTTAGCCGTGGCCGGTTATGGTTTGGACGAATTAGAAAATCTACAAAATTTAATTAATGCCAAAGATAGCGACTTATATGATGTTTTAGCCTATGTCGCCTATACAAAATCACCAATTACGCGTCAGGAAAGAGTGGATGAGGCGCAAAAAACTATTTTCGCCAATATCAATGAAAAACAAAAAGAATTTTTGAAATTTGTCTTAGATAAATATATTGAGAAAGGTGTTGAAGAATTAGATTTAGATAAACTCTCAGTATTAATTAACTTGAAATATCAAGCGATTGCTGATGCCGAAGAGGAACTGGGCGATGTGGTGCAAATTCGAGAGAGTTTTATTGATATGCAAAAGGATTTGTATAGTGTAATAAATTAATAAAATATTTTAAACCCCTATGACCCCCCTCAAAAAACCCACCCCCACCCGAATCATCCTTAACAACCT
>JBAZOB010000017.1:0-22536 GCA_041648895.1 Patescibacteria group bacterium | reverse complement strand
TTTCCAGACTTGAATTACCTTCAATTTTTAAATCTGTATCATCAGCATCATAACTTATATTTGATTTTGTGGTATTGTCCCAATTCCAATTAGTCTCATCATTGTCCATGGAACATAATTGTAATTCAGAACCGTTGCCTGATGGGCGCCATTCTTCCCAGCCGCCGTCATCGGGATTGGTGTCGGTGCCGGTGCGGGTTTGGAATTCAATATTGGCCACTTGAGAGTTGGTCAAAATTTCTTGATCAGACAGAACGCGGTTGTAAACTGAGACCGAGTCAATAACACCACCGAGCGGACCATAATCGGTCAAGCGATCCAATAGACAAAGTGACATGGTGTTGGTAGCAAAATCATTGAACCAGACACCATTGTTGCTGCCGGCAATAACCGTCAAATTTTGCGGCGCGCCGTCAATATAAAATTTCAGTGTGGTAGCGTCAGAGGTCCAGGTCAAATAATGCCATTGCCCATCGAGAGCGGAATTATTTTGTAACTGAGTTAGCGTCGTACCGTTATGGGTGTAAAAGCCCCAGTTGGTCAGCATGAAATAAGGAACTTGCGAGCTGTTGGTGGCATGACCGGTGGCCATGACCACGCCACTGGTCGATGTTTTAACCCAGGCGGAAACAGTACCAACATTTAAATCTTTGATAGCGGATGGATTACTTAAATCCACATAATCATTGCTATTATCACACATCAAAGCGCCGGCGCCCCAGCGTTTTTGAATATTTGTCCAACCGGAAATATATCCAACGTCCTGGCCGGAGGTGACCATATTGACCAATGTTCCGTTTAATCCATTTCCACTGGCATCGCTAGCCGTTATTCCACTGGTTTCATTAAAATTCCAGCGGGCCACCAGACCGGCGGTGGTTAAATCAGTTTCGCCATGGCCAGTCTCTACTGCGTTTTCGGTCCAGGTCAGTGAATCAAGTAAAGGGTCAGCCGAACCTAGATTCAAGACATCGGAAGTGTAGACACCATAGTTTTGGTAAGGAGGACCGGAAAGTTGGATAGATGGGGTGGAAGTCGTGGTAACTCGATTAAGTGATACCGCCGTGTCAAATTCCGTCTGGGAATCATGAACAATGGACGGATCAATCGTAATGGGGAAAACACGATCGGGACTAAAGAGCCAATCGGTATTAATTAAAAGTTGAATGATGTGTTGGTTATTACCAGTGGAAACAAGATTTAATTTAATATCGTTGGTGCCCTCGCCGGCCAGATCATGCGCCACCAAGGGTAAGAAATGGGCCAGATAACGACCGTGGCGGTCCGTGAAATACCAGGTGTCGGCGGGCGCGTCAATGGCATAATTAGTATTTTGCTGATAAGTAACCCCGTTATCCAAAGTGAGCTCAAAGATAAAAGCGTCGGCCAAATGTTGATTATTAACAATGACGATTTCTTCTTTGATTCCCCGGTTGGGTAAAATTTGATATTTAACATTGACGTTGTCCAAAACGCTATGGTTGATAATAATATCCTGCCCGCCGGTTTGTAATAATTCAATCTGGCTGGGATCGTTTTGGTAGATGCGGACAAAGAAATTTTTGATATTGTTCCAGACAGAATCATCAAGATCGGTATCATGGGCAATGGGTTGATAACCGGCCAGGCTGGCCTGGTCAACTGAATCTATCAGGGCAAATTTTATTTTTTTGACGTCCTGATTGGTAATATTATCCAGCCAATGAGATATTTTGGTAAAAATACTGTAATCGTTGGTCAGATCTTCAACCGGCAAAACGACCGCCACCTCATTTTCGGGGCCGTCTTTTTGACCAAGATCAATGTCAATATCTTCATCTTGATAATTGTAATAGCTATCCTCCCAAAAAAATGACTCATCAAGTTCAACCGGCAGGGTAGCATCGGTACGTTCATCTTCCGCGACCAAATCATCGATAATCGTATAATTATCGGGAGGGGGTGGAGCAAAATTGGCGGGGTTATCGGGAGGGGCCGCCAAATCGGGCGGGGAACTTTGGACTGAATCAGAATTGACTATTTCTGATTGGTTATTTTTTTCACTATCGATAACTAATTTGGTTTGATCAGTTTCGGAATTATCATCGTTAAAAAATGGATCAGTAACGTCCAAAGATAATTGATCAGATGGATAGGAGGAGGGCGTTTGTTCATCGCCTAAAACAGCCTCATTTTTATCAGCATTTTGATTGGAAATAGTGTGACTGGTAACCGGTAAATAGGCAATAATACCAAAAACGGCCAGGCTAATCACCAAGGCCAGCAGCCGGTTTTCCACAATCGTCGCGTAAATTCTAGCTAGAAATTTATTCATCAATTAACTGTTTTAATTACAAATCAATATCCTCCAAATCAAACCTAAACCCCTCCTGTTTGATGTAGTTGTAAACCGGCTGCAGGCGAAGTTTCCAGGGGGTTAAAAATGCTTCCCAAATAATTTTATAGCTCATTTTGGATTGGCCGGCGGAGCGATCGACAAAAGTGATGGGGATTTCTTTGATGCGCCAGCCATTTTTCCAGGCTTGGTAATGCATTTCAATTTGGAAAGAATAGCCTTCGGACATGATTTCACGGAGATTGATCGATTTTAATACTTCTTTTTTGAAACATTTGAAGCCGGCGGTGGTGTCGCGGATGGGCAGACCGGTGACCAGGCGGACATAGATGCTGGCGAGATAGCTTAGGAGCCAGCGGGTCAGGGGCCAATTGACCAGACGGCCACCGCGGATGTAACGAGAACCGATAACGAGATCATTTTTTTCAATGTTCAAAAAGAAGTTTTCTAGGACAGCTGGGTCATGCGAAAAGTCGGCGTCCATTTCCATGATGTAATCGTAATCGTGATCCAGAGCGTATTTGAAACCGAGTTTGTAGGCCGTACCCAGGCCCAATTTGCCCGGACGTTCGATTAACTTCAATCGTTGATAGGCTGATTGCAGCTTTTTTACATAGAAAGCGGTTTGATCGGGCGAATTGTCATCAATCACCAGGACGGTAATATCGGGTACGAACTGGAAAATTTCCTCAATCAAATCAACAATATTGTCGCGTTCGTTGTAGGTGGGAATGATGACTATTTTTCTTTTTTGATTTGATACTTGGGGTGTTTGGGATTCCATTTTGGTTTTTTATTTTTATTTTTATTATTTTTTGGTTTTTTAAGCATCGCGGCCGGTTTTTCCTGGCGACAAAGCAAGTAATGATAAGTCAGCCAGAAAAATAATAAGCTGGAAACGACAATGAATACCCACTCGAGATTTGATTTGTGATAGGTGAAATTAACGGTGTAGTTTTCATTGATGTTGTCGGGTAATTGAACATACATCATGCCCAGGCCGGCTTGGTGAATGGTTAATTTGGTGGAATTGGATCCAACTTGATAATTAGCATTCCAGTTGGGGAAATAATTTTCCTTGATCAAAACGCCGGTATAGTTTTGGTTGGGATCGATGGTGATTTGTCGTTTTTCAGGGCTGACCAATTGGCCCGGTTCGTGGTTAAATTCAGTTTGGTCCAGGCCAGTCAGGTCGGTGAGGATATTTTGGATAAAGCGTTTTTCACCTTCATTTTTGTAGTTATTGAAGTGATAAAATAAGTTAATGCCACTCCAGATGACCCGTCCTTGGCCATGATTCATGCTGGCGACAACGGTGTGACCGTGATTTTTGAGAATGGTCTGGGCATTTTCTCTCAGGTTGTCATCATCGGCATAAAGCATGCCCCAGTCTTTGTTTTCACCATATATCGCCGGACCGAAATCTTCTAAGTTGACGTCAACCAGATCGGTTTGATCACTACCGGCTTCCAGATTCCATTCCTGACCAAACTCACCAGGATAGATAGTTTTAACGGGGGCGGGAAGAAAGGCGGTGACACCTTCGGGTTTGGAAAGAATGGCGGCCGATTCGATCAGCAAATGTCCACCTTGGTAAACATAGGAATCAAGAAGAGTGAAAGCTCTTTCTTTTTCAATATAGCTAAAGTTGTAAATCAATACGGCGTCGTAACTTTGTAGTTCTTCCAAGAGATACAGATCGATGAATTGGTTACCTTGAATGGGGATAAGTTTATCACTGCCCAGATTCATTTGAGATAGAGAAAAAAGTAAATTGCGGTAGCTGGCTTCATCGCCAATAACCAGAATAGTCTTAGCATTGGTCGCTTCCATGATGGGCCGGGCGTTCTGGTATTCGAACAAATCAAATCTTTCTTCTTTAATCGGGCTGTCATTGCTGCCCTGAGGAGTAAACAGGTCGGGGCGGCCGGTAAATTTTTCATATTTAAAATTGGGGTAAGAGACAGATAACCATTTGACCGCCATCCAGTCCAAAAGATATTCAGTTTCCGGATAGTTGTTTTCCAGGGCAAAGGTGCTATTTTCAAACCAGAATTTATCGTTTTGATTGAGCAGGGCCTGGGAATAATAATCACGGGTTTGGGGGACGGCCGGATAATCGTAGTTAAACCAGGTGGCGACAAAGGAGTTGTTGTTGGCGTAACGATAATTGGCGATGGCGCTCGACTCGGGCAAACTACTTAATTCATCGGTGACGGTATCTTCTTTATTAAAAAATTGATAATTATTGTTAATACTGCTATTGAAATCGGGATAAGGATAAAGCAGATTGATGACTACGCCTAATGATAAAATAATAATGATAAAGCTGACTTTTTGGGAAAGCTGGGTGGGGAAAGCAAAATGATATGCAATGCCGGCCAGAACTGGAAGGGTTAGGGCGAGGTAATAGAAACAATCAGTGGGAGGCACACTGGCGTTGTACCAATTACCGGGAAAACCAAATAAGACCGCTAGGCCATAGAGAGCGAAGATGATTGAAAGGAAAAAGAAAGCTTTTAAGAGCGGCCAGCCGGCGGGGACTTTAATTAATTTTTCCCGATTTTTTATGGCCAGGTACAATAACACCATGACGATGGGTAAAACCAGCCAGTGCAAGGAAGCGCCATAACTATTGTCAATCCAACTGAGGCGATCATGGAGAGGAAAATTGGTGTGAATAAAACTGATGATATTTACCGGACGATGAGCCGATTCGCCTCCAAAGAAGCCTTCACCAAATACCTGGGCGAGACCCGCCGAAATGAGAAAGGGAATGACGGTGAAGCCGGCCAAAACCAGGGCGGGTAAGAATAGATCTTTGAGATAATCGTAAAATTGGCGGGTAAAACCAGTCAGGCAATAGGCAATGACAATGATGGTCAATAGGGTCATACCAGTGATAATGTAGTGACCCGAGAGAGCCAGGGCAATGCCCAAAAGAGCGAAGAAATAGAGTCGATGAGTTTTATTTTCGGCTTGATGATATTTGACTAATAACCACCAAGTTAGGGGCATAAAGGCAGTGGCAATGAGACGGGGAATTTCGCCCATGGCCATTCTTCCCCACAGTGGCGGCATGGACAGCAATAGAAGAGCCGCGACAAAACTGGCCCAGCGGTTTTTGGTAATTTCTCGAACCAATAAATAGACCGAAATCGCCATGACGATCAGCGAGGTAATCGACAATAAATGCATGGACCATTCATATGATCCAAACAGAACTTTACCGGCCAGTAAGAATAAATAGGGCACAATGCTATACCACAAAAACATGGGCATGCCGTTGGCCCAAGAATACAGCCAGTCACTTTGGGGCCAAAAATCGTTCATAAATTTAACTTTGCTCAAATGAGCGTAGGCGTCGGTGCCAATTGGAAAACCATGCCACATGCCGGCGGCGAAACTGATATAAATCGTTACCAGGGCGATGATTAGCAAGTCAATGACGAAGCCATATTTTTGTAGTTTTTGTTTCATACTATTATTAGAAATTTAAAATTTAAAATTTAAAATTAATAATTAATATTCGGTTCTTTCGGTGTTGCCTTAATCGCCAAGAGTAGACCGAGATTACAGCGGTGTTCATCCAAAATCTGATAGCCAATAAATTCCATCAGGTGACGCAGTTTACTCTCGTCAAATCGTTGGACGTGGCTTTCATCCCACACTCCCCCACCCATTTTGCCGGGCAAGCGAGTCCAGATGGACCATCCAATATTGAACAACCAATCTTCATAAGGGACCAGCACGATCACCTGACCGTCGGGCTTCACCATCCGGCGCATTTCTTGCAAGACTTCCACCGGATTCAATACGTGTTCCAGAGTTTCGAGAATGGTGATGTGGTCAAAACTATTATTTTCAAAAGGGAAAACGGGATTAGCCGCGTCATGAACCTGAAAATCAATGTGAGGATAAGTGGCCTGGGCGTATTCAATGGCCTGGGGCGAGATATCGAGAGCGGTAATATGGCAATCACAATGCTTGGATAATTCGTTGGTAAAAGTACCGCCGGCGCAGCCAATGTCGAGCAAGTTCCCTCGGCCCCGTCGATCATTTGGCCAATATTTTTAAAACGCATTTCGTGAAATATTTTTTTGACCGGGTTGGTGGCAATACTGTCGTCATAATAATTACCGTCAATAGATTGGTGAATGTCGTCGAGTTTTTGTTTTTGATTAGACATAATGGATATTTATTATTTATTTTTATTTAATATTTTTGCTGCTATTAGACTATATTTTCGTAATCCATTTGTTGTGCTTTATAGCCATTTTTTTGTCATCCCCGCCTTGAGCGGGGATCTCATTAATAGGTGTTTTATAAACGCCTTATTGATGAGATCCCCGATAACCGGAGCGCTCCGCTATGCTCCGCTTCCGGTCGGGGATGACATGCAAGATTGTTAATTAATGCAACACTTGAATAAATAGATCTTAATAATTCTCAATCAATCAACTTCTTCCGTCTCTGATATAGCAACCAACCACTTAACAGAACGGCAATTAAGGTAATCACGATGCCCAAGTATTCACTCCACGCGGGAATGGCTTGCAAAGTGAAAGATAAATCGCCATCAATATTGGGTTTGATTTCGATAAAGTTGGGACCAATCGGTTGAATAGTTAATTTCTGCCCCTGGTCACTAACGGCCTGCCAGCGAATATCATAATTGGTTTTAACAATGATCGATTCGTCAGCCTGCAGGTTGGTGGCTTCAATTTGATAATAGCCGGGATCATTCATAACGTAGGAAATACGATCATGGTCGCCTTCATTGATTAGCTTGGCGAAATCCAGAATACCGGCGTTGTCAACTTTGTTTTTGATCATCCCCTGGCGGTCGTATTTTATGACATTGTTAATGGAAAATAAGGCCAGTTGGCTATCGGGCACAGTGAGAATTTTAAAACCACCATCGGCAAACTCGGCGGCCAACGGGTAATCGGCAAATCGACCGAAATTTTCATAGTCAACGTAGTGAGTGCCGCTTTCCGGATAGTTGATCAGGATGTATTTAATATTGAGAATTTGGAGCCAGGCTTTGACTAGAGCGGGATCGTCACCTTTGTTTATCTGGTAAGCAATATCGGCCCACCACGGGTTGGGCTGGGCGTTATCGGCACCACCACGAATCTGCGGAGTGTCGGTAAAGACGTTCAACCAGAAGGCGGGCGTACCAGTGAGATAGGCGCGCTCCCCACTTCGCCCGTCAATATTTTCATCAAACCACTGGGCAATTTGGTATTCATGGGTGGTGTCCATGGTTACCGGTTTGATCAGAAAATATGGATTGGTAATATATTGGAAAGATAAGGCATAGATAACTACAAAAGTACCGATAATAACTGCGGTGTGGACAATATAGCCGGCCCGGCCCGAATATTGGCGGCGGACAAAATCAATCAGGGCGGTGATCAGCATCGCCAACAGGGCTACAAAACCAATTTGGGCTTCCGGAAGGTAACGGTTGGGCTGGGTAACCAGAGAATAACCGGTGTGATAATAAACCATGGCTACACCCAGGAAAACAATCATCCAGCCAAGCATGAGAAACCATTTAAAATTATTATCATTGCCCATCAGTTTATGGCGTAAAAACAAAGCCAGGGGCAAAATACCAAACAAGATAGCCACAAACATAATTAAGAACGGCGGTAGATGAACGGCGTTTTCCGGATGAATATAGGAACTTTCCAGAATTGATTGAATAAAACTATAATCAAAATAAAAAGCGGTCAGGGCGTAGGACAATAGGCCAATAAAAATTAGTCTTTTAATATTTATGTCTTGAGTATAGGTAGCCAATTTGCCTAGGATAACCAAGGCCAGGATGACCATTAAGGCAAAACCAGCAAAGAGGTTAGCGAGCATGGTTAGGGCGACAAAAACGGCGGCCAGAATATAATTAGTAATATCCGGCTCCCGATAACTTTTGATAAAATATAGAGCAGCCAAGGGAGTAAAAAATAAAGCTACCAAGTGCGGACCTTCGCCAAATTGGGCGAAAATGATCCATTGATAGGGCGGATAACCGGCGATACTGGGCAGACTGACGATTTGCGGGATAAACAAATAGGCAATCGACGGCAACAATATATACATCAAACTGGTCAGGAAAGCGGTGGTTTTGCGGTTAGTTAGATAATATATAAAAGTATAGATTGACAGGGGGGTGAAAAAAACAAAGATCGCCGTCACAATTCGATAACTATGGTTGACCCCAAGAGAGAAAATTTTGGCGACGAGGGCAATCAGATACGGTACCAAGGGTGGATAGGTTAGATGCGTGGGGAAACCAAAGTACCAGACGTTATTCCAGTTAATACCGAGATGTTCAAGCACAAATTTGGCGTTGGTAATGTGGGCGCTTTCAATGTTTTCAATAAAGCGGGAAAAACCATCCAAAAATAATGGGTAGATTAGCAACCCGTTTAGGAGTAGTAAAACACCGATCAATACAATGTGTATTGGCACGTTTTTTTTGCCCATGGGACTGATGATGGTTTTTTCGATCTGATCTTTTGTTTTTTTAGTCTTATTTTTCATTTTCAACATTATTTAATTACAAAATTTAATTATTCATTATTGGTGGCTTTCACTCGCACAAAATCGGTATGGTGCAGAATAAAGCGGTAACAGAACAACCAGTAGCTAATTAGCCAGCAGATAATGAAGATGGTACTGACATAATCGTGGAAAATAATGGCGGGTAACTGACCAAATTCGTAGGCGATCAAAACCACTAGGCCGATACGGATGATGTTGGCAATAATCGTTCCCAGGATTCCAATCAGCATCGTTTCGATTTTGCTGCCGAGAGTAAATGGTCCTTTTAAGCCCACAAACATGCTGATTAAGAGCAGAATAAAACTTTGCCAGCCGATACAGTTCCAACTGATGAAAACATTTACCGGTATCCCATCTTTAAGCATACTAAGTCCGGTCAGGTTGGCGCTAGTATCAATACCGATCAATCGGAGAAAAGCGACAATCATTGAGGCTTCAGCCGGCACGACTTGGTTTTGTAGTATTTGATATAATTCAATTTTCATGATGAGGCGGGTCAGGACTTCGTTGAAAGTGGTGACGAAAGGCATGACCAGAAAGGTAACACTGGCCAGGATAATCACCATTTGAAAAGTGGAAAAAGTGATGTATTTGGTTTGTTTTGCCTCCACTTCAGTACCCAGGAAAGTCCTTTTTAAAGCCGCCACGTCAATATTGCCCTTCTCCTGTTTCTTCCAGAACTGCCATGACTTAATTTTGGCCGTTAGATTATCAATTTGTTTTTTTATTTTGTTTTTCATTTTGATATTGGTAATTTAATTATTAATTATTCATTATTAATTATTAATTTTAGCTTTGGCCTTCTTCCGACGACTGTACCAGAGACCAAATAAAGCGGGTAAACCAAGCAGCAAACTGGCTTCCGGGACGATAATGTGGGGGGTAACTAATGTTGATAGACCATTGTCATATTCAATTTCGGTTTCTTCGCATTTTGGTCCCCAAATATAGCCGATAGCTCTATTTTTTCCTGATTTGTTTCCATTGGCAATTGTTCCTAGGCTGTAATAACCTTGCATGGTAAAGCTGTAGGTTTGTGAACCGTCAATCTCTAATTCTTCGTCCCATTTGATGCCATAGATGTCATAATTTGGATCAGTACCTATTTCTACACTGCCTGGCGGTGAGTAACTGACAACTGTGGAAGAAGGACATAATTCAAAAATAATATTACTCATGGCTTTACCACTGTCTGGTCCAGTGACAAGATAACTAAAAGTTGTACTATCGCTGCTGGAATCATAGTAATAATATGTGTGCGAGACGGTGTAGCCGTTGAGTGTAATTGATGAACCGGCCGCTTCTCCGAGATAGGTGATGGTATAGATGAGACGGCGCGGATTAGTTTGGGTACAAATTAATTCCGGACCAGTGCCGAGGTTGAGATTAAGTTGAGTGGGCGAGTTTGGTCCAATATAGGAATTAGTTGAGGTGATATATTGATAATCACCACCGGCACTGTTGACATGTCCAACAGTAAAAGAATACAAGGTGTCGTAGACGGGTTTTTGGCTAAGGTAAATACTGCTTGAATAATTACCAGCGGCTATCCCACCATCTTCATCTCCACTCGGGCAAACGTCTGAGTACCAACTGAAACTAGGATGAGAATAATCAATAGTAACTTCTGTTTCCGAATCGCCAGGAGTATATTCCAAAGAGCCATTACTACCGGAATAATAATTTAAATAAAACAAATCCGGATTAGCTTCCACATCAATGCTAGTGGCCAGATAACTTAATGAGCCAAGCATAATAGTCATAATTAATATAACCGTGAGGCCCAGTCTGGGCACCCGTTTTAGTTCCAGCCAAAGACGATTATCATCTTTTAATTCTTCGGTTTGTTCGGTTTTATAGGCATAGAGTTTGTGTTCGGCCGATAATTTCTTGGCGGTGGCATCCAGATCTTCTTTAAGCATGGCTTCATTTTTGGCGATCAGTTCCTCATTACTACCGGCCATTTGGGATTCCATGATGGCGTCGGTCACCGAACCAGTTTTTTTAGTTCGCACCCAGCCACCTTCATAGGGAGAAATCAGACCTTTGACGGCAGCATAAGACAAATGCGGGATAATATAATAAATATAGGTTAAAAAGGGCAAGAAGTTGTAATCACGATCTTCACCTCTTTCCAGTACCAGACCGGAAATACACATCACCGGCAGGGCCATCAGATTGGTAAAAACCAGACTCCAGCCCAGAGTGGCCGTCCAGCCGGGAACTTTGATGTGAAAAATCAATTCACCAATCACCCAACCCAGTGTTCCAATAATAAACAGGGCGGCTTGCAAATAGAAAGGCCCATATTGAATAAATTCCAGTTTTTCGATCAAGGTCATTTTGGGCGAAGTCATGACTTGCCAGAAATATTTTTTGACATTCCAGGTGTGACCTTCCGCCCAACGAATCTGTTGACGAGCCAGTTTATTTAAACTATTCACGCATTCCGCCGGCACTTTAATGTCGGGGGTATAACCAATTTTCCAGCCGTCAATATACATGCGGATGGTCAAATTCCAGTCCTCCACAATGGAGGTGTAACCATCTTCAATCTGCCAGGTATATTTAGCCAGCAGGTCGCGTCTAATCATGAAAACACTACCAGCAATCATTTTCATTGAGCCAAAATATTGCTGGGCGGTACGTTCCACCATGTACCCGCCGGCAAAACCAAAACGGACACCGGCCGTGACAAAGTTTTCGTCTTTATTTAGCACATGCCATTGATAACCCTGGACGGCGGCCAGGTTTTTATCATCATCCAGACTGAGCGAATTACCGTTTTGGCGGTAGAATTCCTGTAAAAACATTTTGATAGTGCCCGGAGGCGGCACAAAATCAGCGTCAAAAACAATAATGTGTTCGGCGCGGGGATCGGTTTGTTTGATGGCTTCCTTCAGGGCACCACCTTTGTAACCCTCGCGATTATCGCGACGGAAGATTTTGACGTTTTTATATTTACGGTATTTTTGGATAATAGCCGGGGTACGATCATTGGAGTCATCGACGATAATGATTTCGTATTGCTGATAATCTTGATTCAAACAAGCTTCAATGATCCGCCGAGCGACATTTTCTTCATTATAAAAAGCCAGGTGAATAGACACAAAAGGCTGATAGACCAGGTCGTCAATCAGCTTGATATTTTCCCGGTTAATATAATGTTTATTTTTCTTTAGCAGTCTCCTACCGGTGGCGGATAAACCAACCGGAGTAGGGCTAAAACCTAAGAAACTAGCTTGATAATTTAATTCTTTTGGTCGGGATATTTGGGGAACAAATTTATTTTGGTCGACAGTCCAGCTTTGGTGTGCAAATAATTTAGCTTTGACCGCAAATACCCAGGCTAAAACCTGGCGTTTTATTTCATCATAATCGGCTTTTTTGATAATCATCATCAACAAGGCATGCAAACGTTTGCGGATACCCAATCTGGCCGGCCGCACGATGATCTGATTTTTGGTTTTAGCGATTTCCCAATATATGTGCCGAATTTTTTCGGCCAGGGCATTAGCTTTTTCCTGACCAATGGTGCTAATAGTTTTCTTGGCGTATCCCAATTCATGACTACTGACTTCATTGATCAATTCTTCGTTTTTGACTCGTTTTTTCTTAAAACCAATAATTCTGGCGGCACGGTAATTTTTTTTATGGCGATTCTTATAATGTTGAAATTGGTTGATCAGACTAACGGCAAACCCCAAACCTTTTTCTTCCTCCAGTTTGGACAAATCCCGTTCCAAGGCTTGTTGGTCCTTTAAGAGGATAAATATGGAGGCCAGATAATAGCGAACGGAATACATAAAGAAAAACAGTCCACAAGCTAGACCAACGATAGAGGCAACTAAACCAAATGAATAATAGGTATCAGCAAGCATTTATTTTTGTATTAATTTTGTATTAATTTTTTCGTTTTTTGATTTTCATTGCAGTGTAGCTGAGGTTTAATTTTATGTCAATCTTTACTTATAAAAGGGGAGCTGATAAAGGGGGAAGATAAATATCGTTGTTGTTTATCTAATGGCTATTTTCGCAATGTTGACATAAAAAAAATTACCAGAATATTCTGGTAATTTTGGTGGTGAATTGGGATAAATTTGGTGGTTATTATTGGTGGGTTGTGGATAACTTTGTAGGGGCGGGTTACAAACCTGCCCCTACGATACATAATATATTTAATTCAATCCCAATTCCGCTTTCATGTCTGTCTCAATTTCATCCAGGGTTCGATCATATATTTTCTGGTAAGCCTCGGGAAATTGGGCTTCCTGGGTAAGATTGATATATTGGTCAACGCCGTATTTATCAATCAAATATTTGGTAAAAACGCCGGCTTCAAAATACTTGATATCGCCGGATTTGATTTGCCAGTTAACGCTGGAGAGCTCCGATAAGGGAATAAAGGGGTTAAGGCGGAGAATAGCCAGGTAATCACGACCGGTTTGATCAAGCATAACCGCCGCCCCTTCCAGGAGATATCTTTCTTTGACGGCGCCAAAAGTGTTTTGGAAAATGACTTTGGCGGTTTCGTAGCCAAAACTTTGATGAGTGTCCTGGTTTTCATAAACAAGATGAATCTGTTTTTGGTTGTAATCGGAAAAACTATTAGTGGAGAGGGTATAGGTGTACAAAGTGGTAAAATCAGGGTAAAGATAATATCCAGGTGATCAGACCAATTGGTTAAAAGCGTTTGGTTGATCAGACTAATGCTGGCCACAAATTGGTTGCTAATATGGCTTTGGCGGGCAGCATCAATTTTTTCCGGCCAATAATGAAAAGTGTTATAATCAATATCAAAAGTGGGTAATTTATCATAGTTTAAAACACCGAAATCCGGTAACAGGCGGAAGCTTTGAGCGAATTTTTCCATATTAATCAAGGAATTGGTGGTATTGGTCTTGGGTAGCCAGCCGGATATTTCATAACCGAAATAATATTTATTCATTAGAATCGAGACAATATAGTAGTTTTTATTTTCCGAGACAATGACTTGGGAATTATTGTCCTGGAAACTGATATTGTCTTTACTGGTTAAAACGGTGTTGCTTTGATCTTGATTATTGGTGGCGTAGATTTCGGCTAATTTTTTGAGGGAATTGACGCCGGGATATTTTTTGACACCATAGGTGGCGGCCTGATCACTAAATTTGGCGTCATAATCAGTGTCTAGTTTAGTCCAAGCCGGATCCTGATAAACAGAGAAATGCCCTTGCGGATCGACATATGTTTGTTCGCTCGTCATGGTTAGATCAACTTCTTTGTATAAAAGAAATTGGTTGAGAATGATTTCGCCGCGCTTTAGATTAATTTTATCCAGTAATTCTAGAGCGGCTTGATTGTTAGCGTCACTTTGCAAAACTTCCTCAATTTTATATTTGGCCGGTTCATATTCTTGTTTGTTATAAAATTCACTGGCTTGTTCGATGGCTTGATCAATATCTCCCAGTGATTGATCGTCATATGATTGGCGAACGAAATTAATTAAACTAAAGCTAGCCAGAACAATAACCACGATAATCAATAGGGTCAGGGCGCCGCCAATGAGCCAAGAAATAGACGTGGGGCCAACCGGGGCGACGGGGGATTTGGCTTTGGGAGTGGGTGGGGAAAGCCAGCTTTCTTCGTCGGCTTCATTTTCTTTTTTGGCCTCAGTGAAAAAGGTTTCCGCCTCTTTTGATTTAGCCTGTTTGGGATCAGCCATTTTAGTCTCGTCACTGATCGCTATTTTGGCGGGGGTAGAGACGTTGCCGGTAACGTCTTTAAGCGGCGGGGGATTTATTTTCTCTCGCTCGGAAATATGGATGCGGCCGGGGCCGCTACCAAAATTACCCAACAATGAATCTAGCCAATTTTGTTTTGATGGTGGAACAGATATTGGCTTGGATAGATTTTTAATGTCAAGATTTAGATCTTGGCTTTTGTTTTCTTCCATATTCGATGTTTATTTTACCCCTCTTTGGTTCATAATTATTCATATTATTGTATCATAATATGTATATTTTTGCAATTATAATTTCCCTTGTAAATAAGGAGCCATGGAGCTACAATGCGGTCGCAACAATATTTTAGAACGAAGATACCTACACTTTTTGAGGGGCAGAATACATTTATTTGTGTTCTTGCTTTGGTCCGAAGCGTATTTATCGTTCATCTATCATATTGTTGCTTTTTTTAATGACAATATTAAAAAATAACCCGAAACAATAGCTTCGGGTTATTTAGATTTTCGTTTATATGCTGTACATATGCGTAGAGACGTAGCATGCTACGTCTCTACGATTGATTTATTACATCATGCCGCCCATTCCTCCCATACCACCCATACCACCCATACCGGCGGGGGGCATATTGGCGTTGCCTTTTTCGTCTGGTTTCTCAGCCACCAACGCCTCGGTAGTCAAGACCATTTCAGCGACGGAGGCGGCATTTTGTAGGGCAAATCGAGTGACTTTGGCCGGGTCAATAATGCCTTTGTCAATCATATCAACATATTCTTCGGTCAAAACGTCATAGCCAACACCCTTACCTTTGGATTTGACAGCCTGCACAATCACCGAAGGTTCTTTGCCAGCGTTCTCGGCAATCATACGCAGCGGTTCTTCCAGGGCGCGGCGAATAATATTGATACCAATTTCTTCCTCGCGATTTTTGGCTTTTACCGCATCAAGAGCATCAATACAATCAACCAGGGCACAGCCCCCACCGGCCACAATGCCTTCTTCCACGGCGGCTCTGGTGGCGGCTAAAGCATCTTCAATACGGTGTTTTTTCTCTTTGAGTTCCACTTCGGTGGCGGCCCCGATTTTGATCACGGCCACGCCACCGGCCAGTTTAGCCAGTCGTTCTTGCAACTTCTCTTTATCATAATCTGAATCGCTATTTTCAATTTCTTGGCGAATTTGCTCGACGCGGGCTTCAATTTCTTTTTTGGTGCCTTTGCCGTCAATAATAGTGGTGGTATCTTTGGTACAAACTACTTTGCTAGCCGTTCCCAGCATATCGACAGTCATGTTGTCCAACTTTAGACCCAGTTCTTCACTGATCACCTGGCCACCGGTCAACACGGCGATATCTTTTAGCATTTCCTTGCGACGATCGCCAAAGCCGGGCGCTTTTACGGCTACGGCATTGAATAGTCCTTTCAGTTTATTCAAAATAATAGTGGCCAAAGCTTCGCCTTCAATATCTTCGGCAATGATGACTAATTCTTTCTTGCCGGCATTGGCCAGGGTTTCTAGGACGCCCAGTAAATCTTTGCCAGACGATATTTTTTGATCGGTAATCAAGACGTGCGGATTATCCATGACGGCTTCCATGCGAGAGGCGTCGGTAATCATGTAGGCGGAAATATAGCCATTGTCAAACTGCATGCCTTCTACCACTTCTTTGCCCATACCGAGAGTTTGTGATTCTTCCACGGTGATAACACCGTCTTTTTTGACCGCTTCCATCGCTTCGGCGATAAGTTTGCCCACTTTGGGATCATCGGCGGAAATAGAGGCTACTTGCGAGATTTCTTCGGTGGTAGTGATTTTTTTGGCAGTATCTTTCAATTTTTTGACGACGGCGTCGACGGCTTTGCGAATACCATGGCGCATCAGCATGGGATTGGTGCCGGCGGCCACGTTTTTAATGCCTTCTTCGATCATACTTTGGGCTAGGACAGTAGCGGTGGTGGTGCCATCACCGGCCACGTCATTGGTTTTGGTGGCCACTTCTTTGATCAATTCGATACCCAGATTCAATAGTTTATCGTCGGATTCGATTTCTTTGGCAATGGTTACGCCATCATTGGTAATGGTGGGCGCGCCATAACCCTTATCCAAAACGACATTGCGGCCTTTGGGTCCAAGGGTAACTTTGACAGCGTTGGCCAGCATATTGGCGCCGGCTTTGAGCTTGCTTCTGGCTTCTTCGCCGAAAACGATTTGTTTAGCCATATTTTTCTTCCTTAATTAATTATTAAAATAAAATACATTTCGCGATTGTGTACGGGCGGACCCATGTGTCCGCCCAGGGCGGGTTATAAACCCGCCCCTACATTATTTCACCAAGGCAATTACATCCGATTCGGATAAAATCAGGAAGGTTTCACCATCAATTTTGAATTCATCGGGGGCATATTTGCGAAAAACAATGATATCGCCTACTTTGACATGCATCGGGATTCGTTTGCCATCGTCGCTCACTTTGCCCGGGCCGGCGGCAATAATTTTACCGCGTTGGGGTTTTTCTTTGTCCATGGTTTCGGGTACTACAAAACCGGACTTGCTCGTTTCGACAATCGCTTCGACAATGAGACGATCGCCAAGAGGCTCTAGTTTCATACTTTTCCTCCAATTACTTATTATTTTAAAACTATTATCTAATCTATAATTACAAATGTATTTTAGCACTCAATTATTTTGTTTGCTACGTTTTATTTTAGAAAATTACGGCGAACTAGTCAAATGAGGAGATAATTAATTCGTAATTTTTATATGTGCGTCAGGATAAAACCTTGATATAATAGTTTTTAGTAACCTACAAATATCGCAGTGTTACGCGCTGGGGCGGTTAGCTCAGTTGGCTAGAGCGTATGCTCGACACGCATAAGGTCACAGGTTCGATTCCTGTACCGCCCATTTATGATTAAAATACCCATTTATATGGGTATTTTTGTTGGGGCACGCAGCTGCGTGCCCTCGTTATAATAAAAAAATAATATCAATTTCATCAATCCGTTATTTTGGTTTAATGATCCATTTTATAGATTGGGAATATGATTTTATTTTTGAAACCGGACCAAATAAATGGAAAATAAACCGACCTATCAGATCAAGATATTATTTCCGTCATTACATTGGAAATATGTGTATTTGTTGATGATTGTATTTTTGATTGATGAATGATGTTGCCGACATACAATTATTGTCCGGACACGCTGCCGCGTGCCCTGTTTTTTCGTGCTAATATTTATCATAATTCAAATATTATTTCGATCCCGATGCCATATTTTGGGATTGTTTTGAATATAATTACGAATATTATTCAACGCATAATCGTCGCGAATAATATGTTCATAATAATTCCGCTGCCATATTTTTATTCCTGGTGTATTTCGCAATGTATTTATTTTGGTGGAAACGGCCGATTTATATCCACGAATAATCGAGGGTATTGTGTTTGACGTTGGTTTTCCAAATTTTTCGTTTGTAGGGGCACGCTGCTGCGTGCCCTGGGGTGGCATGTTTGGATGCTGCGTGCCCTGGGGTGGCATGTTTGGATGTTGCGTGCCCTGGGGTTGATTTGGGTTCATGTTTTCATGATTTGTATTTTGAATATATTGGGCAGGCAGGGCACGCAGCAGCGTGCCCCTACAATAATTATTTTCAATTAATAATATGCCATGCATGTGGTTGGGCATTATTATATATTCATCAATAATAATATTTCGGCGTATTTTGCCTGTTTGTTGCCATTCTTTGTTGGCAATTTTACCACAATCATTTAAAATCATTTTCCCATCCACAATTTCCCCCAATATACATTCCCGTCGGTACGTACAAACCGTCACAAAATAATAATTATCCCCGGAATAATCATATCCTGATAATCGAATTGATTGTCGATGATGTATTTGAGGATTATATTTCATACATTTATTGAAATATAATTCGGATGAATAAAAATTAAAAAATTTGTTAATAAAATATTAACCGTAGGGGCACGCTGCTGCGTGCCCTGTCATTTTGTGTTTTCCCCATTAAAAAACCGACATCATTTTATTGATGTCGGCCTTTTTTGATTTTTGTTGCGCCGGTGTTGTTGTACCGCCATATCCTCACCGGGAAGGATATGGCGGTAAGAAAGGAAAGGTAATAATGAAAGAATGATTTGCCTGATCCAATGACATGACCCCTCAGGCGGCGGGGTCTTTATGTTAATTAAGCAGTTGACTCACCTCTTTTTCACTGGACGAAAAATTTGACAGGTGTACCAGGAAAAATTCCAGGAAAAAGAGGGAGGCTGCTTAATTTCTCAAAAAAAAGGTGGCAGATCTTTCGGCCTCAGGGCCTACTCGATCTGCCTTTATATCCAAAACGGAACAACTTCGTCGATACCAGCAGGAGAGCTAGGTTGTCGTTTAAGGGGGCTAGCTCTTTTGAAAAAGAAGTTGTTCCGTCGGAAATATCTATTTTTTGAGGAGAATTTGGCCCCACCGGCTTTTTCTTTTCGAGCATCTTCACTTGTCCGAAAGAAAATTCCCCCTGGGAGAGGGAAAGCCGGCAGGGCGGGGCGGTTGAAAGACAGGACTTGGCTCCATATGCAATTTTTCACTCCTTGAGAGGAGGAATGGAATCGGAGCCAAGCCATAATATTTTAAAAACGACTTTCCGATGGGACCACGGTTCCCAAATAAAAAAATGATTGCGAAACTCATAGTCTCCATCATCCAGTCGTTTATTTTTAATTATTAATGTTCATTTTTCACAAAAAAGCAAAAACAGAAAATCCAGGTCGATAATTTTAGAAGATGTCACTAAAGGGAAATTATGACCTGGATTTCTGAATTGCTCTTAAAAAATGAAAAAGCTGCTTATCTTTGAACTAATTCCCACCTTATCATCTGATAGGCTAAAATTCAAGTTATTATTTCGTAATTATTTTATTTTCAGGCATTGCTTTATCGCGTGTTTTACCTTGACATTTTGGCCTGTTTATAGTATTTTCAGGGCAGTTAAATCATAATTTTTTCTTGGTTTTTCAAGAAAAATTACAGAGGGGGTGATATGAACTTTAAATCTTTATTAACTCACTTTGGCCTCGAAACCAGGTCAAGGTGATGAAATATTTTTTCGTCATTTTCAGGTGAAAATGGCCGGTTTCCGTATCAGGCTTTCCTTATAAATAAGGGGAGAAATTGGGTCTGATATGTAGTGTTAAGGGAATTTCTCGAAAAAATTATTTTGAAAGGATGTGAAAAAAATGCTGAGAAGCATTTTTTTGTTGTTTCTTGCGGTTGTTTTTTGTTTTTTGGTAGGTTGCGGCGGGGGAGGATCCTCCTTTAATCCGGATCCGGTACTCCCGACAGCCGCACCTACAGTAGTGCCCGACCCCGTCGGTGCACAAATCGTCGTCAGCGAAGTCCCTTTCGGGGGCTCAATTGAAGCCCAGGTGTTGGACAATTTAGGTAACAACACTTGGGTCGAATTTTCGCCTTCGGAAAAGAACCAAAAAAGTCAGGACGACCACAGGTACAGATTAGGTGGTTTGCCTGAAAATTTTGATTCTTTACCGGAAACAGACGGGATCTGCTATATCAACGACCTCTCGGTGGATTCTTTTTATACAGTTTTAGTGAAAGATTCTGCCGGGTTGGTTATTGATTCCCGATATTTGCAGCTTTTGGCAGGAAATAATAGCTTTAGCTATGAAGCCCTTGCTGAAACTGCAGATTTCCGGTTGTCTGTCACCGAGCAGACACATACGTCAACGGAGATTTTAAATAATCTCTTGAGATGCAATGTTGTCATCCGCTCGGTCGGAACAGACTATAGCAGACACTTTGTCTGCAACTGGAGAGACTTCTATGACGATAACAAGGACTGGTACTTCGACGTAGCAGACTTCCCGGTAGGAAACGCTACGATCGAAGTTATCCTGTATGATAAGTTTGGTGGCGAGTACGGTTCCGCCACACAAACTATCGAAATTACGGGAACCAGTCCCGAAATAGTAATCCCGATCATCGATTGGGGGACGAAGAACCTGGGGATTACCGAGACCCAGGCGGATGTGCGCCATGATTTCGGCCAAAAAGTCGGCGATTCATGGTACATTCCGGTAAGTTCTCCAACATCGGACATGTATATCTGGGAGAAGACTGGAGGATATGTTTTTGACGTAAGTGGATTAAAAGTTAAGAAAATCCACTTTACGTTGGATACAAACAGTACCACCAGCTCTTCAAAGATTTTCCGGACCGATGTGATCGGGAGTCCCGGCAACTGGTATCGCCGGGAAGTACTGGAAAAGGATACCAGGGGTGGTGCAAATGGTATTGTTAATATCATTTTTACGGCGGAAGCCGGCACCACTTTTACAAGTTCAGAGTTGCTCCCCCCTGGCTATAGGGGCGGGGTAACGATAAGTTCCGTTGAGATTTGGGACGTCTCAACGTGTTCAATCGGTAGTCCCGAATATAAATAAAAAAGAATGGCTTTTTCCCCCTGCCTTTAAAGGGGGAATTTTTTTGCCCAATTGGGGGGATATCACAATCAGGGCGACCGTGAGGGTCGCCCCTACGAAAAAACTATAATTTCGATTATAATGCGAATATGTTTGATCAAATATTAAAACAACTAGATTTACCGCCGTATCGCTTGAAGCAAATCAATCACGCTATTTTTAAGGAATTAATTGGTGATTGGAGTCAGGCCACGGCCCTGCCGGGGGATTTGCGGGAATATTTGCAGGAAAATGTGCCATTGTCGACCATTGAACCGGCGCGGGTGTTGACCAGTGACAAGGGTGATACCATCAAGGTGGCGTTTCGGGCGTTGAAAACGAATGGGATCCCCGATAGCCGGAGCGCTGCGCTTCCGGTCGGGGATGACACGGGGTGTCAATTCGAATCCGTATTGATGATGCACGACGACCGCAACACGGTGTGTGTGTCATCCCAAATTGGTTGTCCGGTGGGTTGTACATTTTGCGCCACCGGCCAGATGGGGTTTAAACGGAATTTAAATTATCGGGAAATTGTTGATCAGGTGTTGTGGTTCGCGCGATATTTAAAATATGGCGTGAATGCCCACACCCCCGAAAAATCCATTGATCGTAAAATCAACAACATCGTGTTCATGGGCATGGGGGAACCAATGTTGAATATCGACAATGTTTCCCAATCAATCGATATTTTGACGGACGATAATTTGTTTGGTTTGGGCAAACGGAAAATCACCGTTTCCACCAGCGGATACATTGAACCATTACGAAAATTTTTAAATAATTACCCCCACATTGGGCTGGCTATCAGCCTGCACGCCCCCAATCAACAATTGAGGGAGAAAATAATGCCCACCGTGGCTAAATCAAATCATATCGATGATCTAATTGCCGTCGCCCGCGAATATTCCCAAAGGACCAAACGACGCGTCAGTTTTGAATATATTTTGATCGATGGGGTGAATGACGATTTGGAACATGCCCGCGAATTGGCCCATATCGTAGGGGCACGCTGCTGCGTGCCCTGCGGCTTGCCCTGCGGCGGGTCCAATTGCGTGCCCCGTGTCGGGTCCAATTGCGCGACGGATGTTAAATTAAATAATTGCGTTGATTGCAAACAGGAGGGCACGCAGCAGCGTGCCCCTACGGATACATTTTTATTCCACATCAATTTAATCCCCTACAACCCGATTGAAAATTTTAAATTACACCGCCCCAACACCTACCGCGTTAACCGTTTTAAAAATGAATTAATCAAATTGGGTATTCCTGTTTCCGTCCGGGTGTCCATGGGAGATGACATTGCGGCGGCCTGCGGGCAGTTGGCGGGAGAATGATTTGGTGTTTTTGCTTCTGCTAAACTATAATTAGAGGTATATATTTTTTGGAGGTAATATTTATGCAGAAGAATTTAT
>JBAZOB010000016.1:0-22855 GCA_041648895.1 Patescibacteria group bacterium | reverse complement strand
CAGGACAAATATGGCCATTATTATCAACCGGCAATTTTTCCCTTGATGATCGGGTGATTAACTGGTGATCGATGGCGTTGATGACGGGGACGGTAATATCCGATGTCTGGGCGAGTTTAAAACCCGCCCCTACGATAGCAATTTTTTTGACATCAACCGGTTGGGCGTGAAAATTATTCTTTATTTTTTTCGGTTGGGGTTTAAATTTGGCTTTGCCTTTGATCGCCACCATTTCACCATTAATCCAGGTTTGCCAGATATTAAAATTGTCTAAATCATCAACCACAATAAAATCAGCCGCATCGCCTTCCCTTAAAAGCCCCACCTTTAAATTATAATGTTTGACAATATTATAATTGGCCAGCCGCAAAACTGTGAATAAATCCATTCCGGCCGCCAACAATCGTTTGACCAATAGATTAATATGTCCCTTCACCAAATCATCTGGATGTAGATCATCACTACACAATCCACACCTATCCGGATATTTCTTAATCACCGGCAGCAAATCATCCAAATTTCGGGCCGCCGAACCTTCCCGGACCCAGATTTTCATACCTAACTTAATTTTTTCCTCCGCTTCCTCCGCGCTCAAACTCTCGTGGTCAGTCGTTATTCCCGCCGCCACATATTTTTTTAAATCTCTCCCCGTCACCATTGGCGCGTGCCCATCGATCGGTTTCCCCAACTTTTTAGCCGCGGCAATCTTGGCCATTACCTCCGAATCGTTATTAATCACTCCCGGGTAATTCATCACCTCGGACAGGCCAATAAAATTCGGCCGCTTTAATAGTTTTTCCACTTCTTTAGCATCCAGCCTGGCGCCACTCGTTTCAAATTCTGTCGCCGGCACGCACGATGGTACTGTCCAAAAAAACTTAAACGGCGCCCATTTACCATCGGCCACCATATAATTGATCCCATCAATCCCTAGCACATTAGCCACTTCATGCGGATCACTAACCGTCGCCACCGTCCCGTGCGAGACGGCTATCTGGGCAAATCGGCTCGGCACCAACATTGACGACTCAATATGAATATGCGCGTCACAGAGCCCCGGCATAATATAGACCTTTGGCGCCGACTTTGTTTTCTTGATCTCCTTAATATCTCCATCTTTAATAGAAATTTCTCCGGGAAAAATCTTTTCGTTTTCTACATCAATAATTTGACCAGTTATTGTTTTCATTTTGTCCATTATTAGTTTCTCAAGTATAGTATAAATGAATAATTAATAATTAATAATGAAACTAACTATCCTCGGCTCCGGGGTGATGTCGCCAACCATCGAGCGCAATCCCTCGGGATTTTTGCTGGAAATTGGCCAAAAAAAGATCTTACTCGATTGTGGCTTTGGCACCATCCGCCGCCTGACTGATTATGGCTACAACATCGGTGACATTGATTATATTTTTCTCTCCCATCATCACATCGATCACGCCGGTGATGCTTTTAATTTTATCCAAGCTCGTTTCGTGCAGGAAATGTTGTTTAATAAACCGCCTCGCCCCCTTTCTTTTATTGCCCCACCTGGCACTGGCGGAAAATTCCATCAATGGCGCCAATTGTTTTGGCTGGAACCCAACGAAGATCCGCAAGTGAAGTTTATTGAAGCTGGTCAGGAAATTAAAATCGGGGAGATTCGACTCGATCCCTTTCCCACAGTTCATGTGCCCTGGCTCAAATCACAAGGGATAATTATCCGTTATCAACGAAAAAAATTAGTCTACACCGGCGATCTTGGCTCCCACCATAACCTAAATAATTTAATCGATATTTCCCGTCGGGCTGATTTATTTATCACTGAAGCCGGCGGCGCCAAAAAATCATCCAATCACCTCACTTTCAAACAGGCCTATACCGTGGCCAAAGTCGCCCGGGTCAAAAAATTTCTCGTTACTCATGTCCACCCGCGAAAACTAGACCTTGTAGCCAAAAAATGCGCCGCCGAAGCAAACTTTATTTTAGCCAAAGACAGCCAAATACTCAAAATATAAATTACGAATTAACGAGTGGTGTAAATTAATAACTTGATTAACCTGCATGTCATCCCCGCCTTGAGCGGGGATCTCATCGTCAAGACTGCAATATACGTGTTACAAATTAGATCCCCGCTCAAGGCGGGGATGACATATAAAGAGAATAATTCACACCACTCATGAATTACGAAAATATAAACTTTACAATTCGTAATTCATAATTAATTCTTTACTTCTCCGCCAATTTTTATAAGAATAAAAATACAGTATAAAAATAATTTGGAGGTGAAAAAGCATGAAAAATTTGCCGCAGTTTTTCAAATATTTAATTGGATTGGTCGTTGTTATCGCCTTTCGACTGATCCCTCATCCGCCCAATGTTGAACCGATCATGACCACCATGATGCCTTTTGGTAAAAAATGGGGCCCCTGGGCCGGTTTGCTCTTCGCCTTGCTATCAATTTTGATTTACGATGTTGTCACCGGCACTCTGGGCACCTGGTCCATTTTAACGGCTGGCACCTACGCTATGTTGGGCGCCGCCGCCGGCTGGTGGTTGAAAAACCGATCCAGCGCCTGGCACTATGTTGGTTTCTCTATTGTGGCTACAATTGTCTATGATTTTATCACCGGCGTAGTTGGCTCCACCTTCCTTTTTGACATGCCATTTATGATTTCTTTAACTGGCCAAATTCCTTTCACTCTCTATCATCTGGCCGGCAATATTGTCCTGGCGGCCATTTGGTCGCCCATCTTGTACCGCTGGGTAATTGATAATAAACAGCTGGAAACATCGCAATTAGCCGAGCGTCTGGGTCTGGGCCGAGACTAATCGTCAGAAAAATATCATGTCATTACCGCCTGAATATAATATGTTCGGGCGTTTTTTTATTTTAATAATATATAAAATATGGCATAATATATGCACGCTGATTTAATTTTGTTATTACATTTTATGAAAAAAATTATATTATTAATAATTTCTTTATTCTTTTTTATCTCCTTACCAGTTCTGGCTAAGCCGCGCCCGGAAGATCTACATCAATGTAATTTTTCTGATACCATAGCTGTTCAGAGTGAACCATCAACTACTTCTGTACCCACAGTTGATCTCAATCAAAATTTTATCAATCAGGATCTAAACATTCCCATCCTGATGTTTCACTATATTGAAGACGTACCCGCCGACACACACGATCAGATGCGTTATAAGCTCTCCTATTCTCCCCAAAAACTGGAACAATTATTGCAATATTTATCAGAACAAAATATTCAAACCCTCACCTTTTGGGATATAAAAGATATTCTGGCTGGGCAAAAAGCCGCTCCCGATCGGGCCATTGTTTTAACTTTTGACGATGGCTATCTGGATCAGTATCAGAATGCTTTTCCACTTTTGGAAAAATATCATCAACATGGAGTTTTCTATATTATCACCAACCAGCCTGATCAAGATAGTAATTACATGACTTGGCCACAAATCAAAACTCTCCAGCTGGCCGGTCATGAGATTGGCAGCCACACCGTTTCTCATCCCAATTTGACCAGTCTTTCTTTGACTCAAGTCGATCAAGAAATGCAGCAATCAAAACAAATCATTGAGGAAAAAATTGACTATCCCATCATTAGTTTTTGTTACCCAATTGGTAAATACAACGATGATATAATCAATATAGCTAAACAATATTATCTTTTTGGTCGTACCACCAGTGCCGGCACCGAATTGCATACCGACCGACGCTTCCAGTTACCAATTATCAGAATTTTCCCGACTACCTCGGTTGATAGTATTAGATATTTATTTAGTTAACTTCATATTGGCAAAGACAAAGTGAGCAGTGAACAGTGAGCAGTGAACAGTCAAAATACCCGTTACTTGTTCACTGCTCACTGTTCACTTGGTCTTTGGTATTTATCACCATGAATCCGCTAATAATTCTCCAAAAATATTACGATCCCCGTTCCCGTGGTTATCAAATTCTAGTTGAACATAGCGAACAAGTGCGTGATATGGCCCTAAAAATCGCCGCCGCTAAACCCGAACTGGGCATTGATCAAAAATTCATTGCCGAAGCCGCCATGTTGCACGACATTGGCTATTTTTTAGTCAATCTACCCGAGCTGGATTACCATGGTCAGGAAGTCCCCTTGCGTCATGGCATTTTAGGTCGAGAGATATTGGATAAAGAGGGGCTACCCCGCCATGCCCTGGTGGCCGAGCGGCACACCGGTTGTGGCACTAGCAAAGAGCAAATAATCACTCGTCATTTACCCCTCCCGCCTCGCAATTTGATTCCTCAGACAGTCGAGGAAGAATTAATTTCTTATTGTGATAAATTCTTCACCAAAGGTGATCTGAATAAAATTAATACCATCGACGAAATCGTGGCCAAGCTCAACACTCACGATCCCAGCGAAGTCGACTATTTCTTTAAATTACAGCAAAAGTTTAATATCGACAAAAATAATAATTAATAATAAATTATGCCTCCTAAAACGAAATTTCCCGCGCAATCGATTAGATCACTGCAACAATACATCAAACAAAGGATCAAACGCCGCGGGTTTGCCGATGAAGATTTATCTGAAAGACTACTATTATTAACTGAAGAAGTAGGGGAGATCATCAAGGCCAGTCGCCATCTGAGTCATATGAACGTCGCCGCGGCCAATCAAAATAATATCGGCGCCGAATTGGTCGACGCTCTTGATTATCTATTTGGTATCGCCATCTATCTCGACATCGACCTAGAAGCAGAATTTATTGCCAAAGAAAAAATTATTGATCAAAGAAAATATCAACGCGCCTGACCTAATTATTTCAAATACTCCCCCTTCTTCATTACCATCTCCCCATCAACCACGACATTGGTGTAGCGCATTACTCCATCGAGATGTGTGGCGCAAGTCCACTCGGCTTTGGTTTGTTCGGGTGAAGTAGTGCCAAATCCCAGGTGAATCCCGGGGAATTTTTCGTCTTGTAGCAAATTACCAATAAATCCTTTCAATTCAGTGTTGATACCAAAAGCAAATTCCCCCACCCGGCTGCTATTTTCTTCCTGATTAAAAAGATAATCAATTAATTCTTGCTGCAACTGTAAATTCTGGCAATCGATACTGTCTGGTACTACCCAGCTATCTTTAATCCGCAGACTAATCGGACTACTGGCCAAATCACCATATTCTTCACTAAATCGATCTCCCAAACAGCCATCGATCACCATTCGGCCGTTGACATTGATTGGTGTGGTAAAAACTTCGCCCGGCGGCAGATTCTCCGAATTACCCTTGTTGATAAAACCATCACTCAACACCCAATCATAACTAGGAGTGAATTCTACCACCAAATTAGTCCCCGCTGGTGAAGTCACAGTAATTTCCCGCGCCTCCTTCACTTTGTTGTATAACCAATCACCGACCGCTTTAACCTTTTTAAAATCAGTGCACATGCCGTCGGCCATGATTTCTTTGTTCATGCCGATCAAATGGGCGTGGCGGATATTGGGATTGGCGTGAATAGCCCGAATCATGGGGGTACGAAAAATTACAATTTCATTGCCCACTCCGCTGGCCACGTAGATACTCACGTCGGTATCAACATATTCCTTCTCCATCGAGTTGGGCCAGGCCACCGGTCGTCGGCCAAAATCTTCCATGATAAACAAACTGACTCGATCGGTTATCTTCAAAGCCTCCGCCTCCAACGCCTGAGCCGTTTCCAGATTGTCCCGTTCACCAATGATGACTACTTTTTCCTGCGGCTGGACTTTTAAACTAATATTAATCGCGTTGTAGGCTCCTTGTTGTAGTGTACCCATAATAATTAAAGTGTTTTGTGAGTAAATTAATATTTTCTGGATCCTGAATCCCTAGCACTCGCTGACTCGCTTAGGGTTCAGGATGACAATTATATTATTATTCCCTAAGCGGGCGGACGCAAGGCCCGCCCCTACAATATTGATTTCTGGTAACATCCATCGCAATAAACCTTCTCTTTTCTATCAGGAGCATACGTCGTTTCAAATTCTTTCTGGCATCTTCCCTCATGTCCGCATACATTACTTGATCCTTGATCCTTGTCGCTTGATCCTTTCCCCTCGCACATGCACCGTCGTTGCCATAAATGACGCGGATTCATTCGGGCAAATCTTTCTTTGTGACGCACTTCCGGATGTTTGGTCGGCACGGGAATCCCCATTTTAATATATTGCCGCAATTCATGCGGAGTGATTTTAAACAATTTTTCCGATACCTCGCATTTAATGATCCCATTTAAACATTTCTCAATTTCCTCTTTGGCCTCGCCCGCCGTAGCTTTAGCGAAGGTGGGATCATATTGGCGAATATCGGCCAGCGGCACATAATAATCTCCAACTGTCTTAATTGATTCAATGTCAGGCTGCCATTTCAGACCTTTCTTTTCGGCTTCCTCAGCCGTCAGTGGATAATAATCATTGGCGATCGTCTCGTTGTATCCAAACGGCACCATTTGCATTGGAAAAAAATCTCCCCACTGCCCATCCGCCATCATTTTCTCAATAATCTGTGGTACCAGTATCTCATACTCTTCCCGCGAATATTGTTTATTCAAAATACAATACTGTTTCTTTTTCAATCCCACGCATCCAAACAGATTCTGACTGGAAATGCCGTGAATACAATAGTACAGATTACTCGATGATATACTTCCAAAAACACTCATACTGCGACTAAGTTGCTGTCCCAAAGACGACCCCGAAGACGATACATTATAATTTAACTCTCCGCCTCCAAACGAAAAAATATCCATCAGATCATGCCCCTCCAACACCACATTCACGTTACAACTATCCTCAGTGCTGGTACAGACAAAACCATTGTGCACATTTTTGCAGTTGATCAGAATATCGCCGGTGCAATCGTCAGAGTTATTGATCATGGCAAACCGTCGCGGATATTTCAGAAAATGAGAGATAGTTTCACTTTCAGCCCGCTTGTGACCCGCTCGCGTGTATATGTATTCATCCAACCTCTTTTTATACTCCTCTGATCCTAGCTGTTGATTAAAAAAATAATACTGTTTATGTCGCAGACCAACGCAGCCGAAACAATCACTACAACCGATACAATCCTGACAATAATGACAACTCCGGCAATTCTCGCAATTTTGCATAAATCGCGAACTAGAGCAATTCGTACAGTTCACACATTCATACACACTCTCGCAATCTGTCACTCCATAATTATCAATATTATCCCGCCCCGACACCGAGTAGGTATTGTAATATGAATCAACATTTCCCCGCCCGCCAAAATTCAGATAGCAATTTTTGCTGTTCGTTTCGGCATTACAATAATCCGAATTCTCATTATTGGCACCCAGAAAGCCCCACAAAACACTATCCTGCAATAACTCACCCATCTGCTCAAAAAAAGACCGTTTTGGATCATAATCCCGCCCCTGATCAAGGCCGTCCCACTTGTCCGACCAGAAACAATCATTACAGCAGGCCTTCAAATTCTTATCCGGCGAATAAATTAAAATCTTTTCCTGCCCGCACAAATAACATTTCGCTTTATACAACGCCCGTTCATTGCGCCACGCCATCCTTGATCGCTCCCGGCAAGAAGGACAATTATTTGACGCGGGAATTAAATATTTCTTACCGGCAATTTCCGGACTGATTTTGTCTAATAAATTTAATTCTTCGTCGGTAACCTCAAATTGAAGGCCACATTGGCGACATGTTTTTTGTTGCATTGTTTATCCTGGTGGTTATTTAAACGCAGTTATAAATATTTATTATTTAACGATTTTACCCCGCGTAGAGACGTTGCAGGCAACGTCTCTACCGGAGGCAACCAATTATATTACCGATTTTTGATAACAATTTTCACAATAAACCCTTTCCGGCCGATCGGGCGCGTACGTCGTCTCAAATTCCTGGCCGCATCTTCCCATATGCGTACCACAACTGCCCTGGCAATCACATTGCCGATGATACAAACGCCAAGGGTTAATCAGTTGCCAGCGATCAATGTATCTTTGATCCGGATGCCGGCGGGGGATGGGGATATTATTTTTGATATAAAAGACCAATTCTTGCGGCTGAATTTTGTACGGCCGCTTGGTCACTTCGCATTCCAGCACTTGATTGATAATATCTTCTTTGACGTCTTTGATATTGTCCGGCACAGCATAATCAGAAGATTTTACCAGAGTATCCAGCATTTCTTTCCACCGCCCGCCAATCTTGACCGCTTCCTCTTCGTTTAAAGGAAAATAATCATTGGCCACCGTCTCATTATATGCAAACGGTGAAATACTGGTGGGGAAAAACTCCCCCCATTCGCCAGTATTTCGCATATGTTCAATAATTTTTGGCACCAATTTTTCATATTCCTCTTTGGTATATTGTTTATTCAAAATGCAATACTCGGCTTTACGCAGACCGGTGCAGCCCAAACAATTTTTACAACTGTGACAAAAATCACAGTACATAATATCTCGGTTACCCGTCCAGCAAGATATAGAGAATAAAGAATGATATGGAGTCTCACAACCAATTGTCTCGTAATTTAATTCGGCTGTCTCATAACCGGAAAAACAGTCATCATAACAATTTTTTCCCCCCGGCGATCCATACATAAATTTACAATCTTCCAATCTACTTGCGTCAAAACAAACATGTGAATTCTTACAGTTAAACAGATAATCACCCGTACAATTTTCACATTTTAGTAAATCGGCATGGGGTCTAATAGCATTTTTAAAGACTCGTAAAAAAGTTTGATAATATTCTTTTGATTTTTCGAATGAACCAAACTCATATTCCCCAAAGCGTTGCTCATATTCCTCCCGGCTTAGTTGTTCATTTTTGATACAATATTGCTTGTTGCGTAAATTACTGCAAAATAAACAATCACGAGAACCTTTTAAGTCATAAGAATAATAACAATTGGAGCCATTGGCGCAATCAAGACAAAAACGACTATTGCTCAAATTAATACATCCGGCGCATTGGTAAATATTTTCATTGTGGTCTTTGCAATAGATGGAATCAACCACATTAACTGAATCGTAAATAGTTCGAGAATAAAATACTTTTTGATTTTTACCAATGTCAAAAGACATGTAGCAATCTTTGTTGTCAGCTGCACAATTTAAATAATCACTATTTTCCGGATTAACATTGATCAACGCAATCCGTGGTACTTTTTCTTGTAACTCTCTAAACTGATCAAAAAACGGCCGGCCAAAATCAAACTCCCGCCCATAATCCCGCGCGTCCCAATCATCTCCCCACCATTCTTTTTGGCTATATACTTGATAAGGCGCGTTTTGGTCATAAATTGTGACCAACATTTCCCCGCTCTTATCTGATTTTCTCTGGTATAGTCGCCGTTCATTACGCATCGACAGCCGCCGGCGGAAACGGCAATCCGGACACAGCGTCGGAGCGGGAATTAAATATTTTTTTCCCCCGATTTCCGGACTAATTTTTTCATAAAACACCAAATCCTCATCCGCAATTTCAAAATTGGCGTTACACTGCCTGCATATTTTATTTTCCATACCTTAAATGTTAATTAATTTAATTGTCATCCCAAACAGGAAGCGTAGCGCTCCTGATTTGGGATCCAGAAAAAAATTATTCAAAAACATCTAGCTTATTATATAAATCTTCCCAAATTGGATTATTTTTTTCAATTAGCTCTATTTTCCATTTCCTTTTCCAATTCTTTAACCTCTTCTCTCCTTCAATAGCATCATTAATATCTTCATATAGTTCATAATAAACCAATTTATCGACATCATATTTATTCGTGAATCCTCTAAAAACTTTATTCTTATGTTCCCAGATTCTTCCTTTTAAATTACTGGTGACACCAATATATAAAGTTCCATTCTTGCCGCTGGTTAAAATATAGACGTAATAATATTTACTCATTAAATGTTTATTTTTTTTACATTTACCTGGATCCTGAATCTGGAACGCTCGTCCCTCGCTTCCAGTTCAGGATGACAATTAAATGACGATAGGTTTTATATTCTACCCTCAGACTCGTCGTTACTTATAAACTATATCATCAACCGGCTGATTTTCTTTTGTAACTCATCCATCTTGTATGGCTTAGGGAGTAAATCGATCACGCCCAAATTTAAAATTTCTTGCGCCTCTTCATTGCGGCCGTATCCGGTCGAAAGTAGAACTCTGACATGAGGATTGATTTCTTTCATGTGAATAAAAGTTTCTTTGCCGCTCATATCCCGCATTTGCATATCTAAAATCACGACATCGATTTGGTGATATTTTTCCCGATAAATATTAACTCCATCCAGACCATTGGTGGCGGCAATAACTTCATAGCCCATTTTATCCAACATTTTGGTCATCATTTCTGTGATCAATTTTTCATCATCTACCACCAATACTGTCCCCGTCTGGTTGGTTATTTGATCCTCTTTAGTGTTATTTTGGCTGAGTGTTAGTTTCCCTTTCGGTAGATAAACTCGAAAAGTTGAACCTTGTTCCAACTCTGTATAAACATCAATCATGCCATAATGACTTTTGACTATTCCATAGGCAGTCGATAAGCCTAATCCCGTGCCTTTTTCCTCCCCTTTGGTTTTGGTGGTAAAAAAAGGATCAAAGATCTGTCGTCTGGTCTCTTCGCTCATGCCATAACCAGTATCAGTGACCCGAATATATACATACTCACCTGGAGGTAATCCCAGATAAGATCTTTCAAAAGTCACATTGTGAGTATGAATTACCATAGTCCCACCGTCGGGCATGGCCTCGGCCGCGTTGACACATAAATTCATTAACAATTGATTGATCTGCGATGGATCGGCATCAACGGAGTAAAGATTTTTTTCCAAATCAGTAGTAATCTTGATAGATTTATTGATACTGTGTTTTAGAATCATCAAAACTTCCTTCACAATTTTATTGACTTCAGTAGCCTGGACCAGATTTTTCCCCCGTCGTCCAAAAGCCAATAATTTACTGGTCAAATCACTCGCTCTTTCCGCCGTGCTGATAATCCCCTGAATACTTTCCAGTTTGGTTGCATCATTTTCTTCTATTTGCAAAATACTAGCGTGTCCCAGAATTCCGCTCAACATGTTATTAAAATCATGAGCAATCCCGCCGGCCAGATTGCCAATTGAATCCATCTTTTGAGCTTCGATCAATTTTTCCTCCGCTTTTTTCTTTTCTGTAATATCAATCACCTGCCCAATAAAATGTATCGGCCGACCCGAATGATCTTTAACCAAAGAAACATTGAGATCCACCCAGACCAAATGGCCATCTTGACGAATGTACCTTTTTTCTAATTGATAAGAAGGAATTTCGTTGGCTAAAAGCTGATTAAACATTCTCAAATCTGCGGCCAGATCGGCCGGAAAAGTAATATCATGAAATTTCTTCTGCTTTAATTCTTCAGCGGCATAGCCCACCATCTGGCAAAACGCTTCATTGACATCCAGGTATCGTCCCTGTGGATCAGTAATATTCATACCGGTCGAAGCATTTTCAAACACGCTGCGAAAACGCGCCTCACTGTTTTTGAGCGCCTGCTCGGCCTTCAACCGTTCGGTGATATCCCGTACCGCGCCGATAATTTTTTTTCGCCCTTTCCAGACAAAAACACCACTGGTAATTTCGACTGGGAAAACAACACCATCTTTTTTCCGATGATATCGGAAAGGAATTCTTTTCCACTTTAGTCTTCTAATATTCTTTTTAATACTTTTCAATGTTTTTCTCGGTTCGGCCGTCATATCTAAAGCATTAAGTTTTAGATATTCTTCTTTGGTATATCCATACAGATCCAGTGATGCTTTATTTGCATCTTCAAAATTTAATGTCTCTGCATCCATTATCGTTAATGCATCAGACTCATTTTCAAATAGATTTCTGAATTTTCTTTCACTGTCTCTCAAATCTTTCTCCGCTTTTTTCTTTTCTGTCACATCACTGCAAACTCCAATCCATTTTTTAACATGACCATTGGCGTCAATTACTGGCAGACCTTTTTCAATCCAATAACACCAGTTACCGTTAGCATGGCGGATCCGATATTCGTCATGAAATGGCTCTTTCCGATATTTATAAGAATCGATATTATGGTATAAATTGTCAACCTCATCAGGGTGCAGCAAGGATTTTAATTCATTGTTTCTTATAGGTAATTCACCTTTCTTATATCCCAATGCTTTTTCAATATCACCAAACCACTTTATCTCGTCAGTATAAGGATTCCATTCATAGATTAAATCAGTTGCCAACGTCGCCGCGATGCGAAATCTTTCTTCAGATTGTTTTTGTTCAGTGATATTTCGCAACGTTCCCTCAATCCCAATTTTATTTCCGCTCGCATCAAACACATTATGAGCATGTACTTCAGTAATAATATGATCACCCTTACTATTTTTCAGGGTGATTTCAGTTTTAACTTTTGATGATTTCTTCAACAATTTCAGTAATTTATCACGATCGGAAGGATAAGCATAAAAGTCGAGCGCCTGTTTACCAATAATTTCCTCAATATTACTAACACCATAAAAATTACAGACTGATTCACTGACATCGACTAAAATGCCATTATTATCAGTAAAAAAATACACGTCCATTATTTCTTTCAAAATATCTTCGTATTTTTTTTCTCGATCCAACATTAATATAGATTGGAATTATTTTTCTACTATCATCATAACCAAAAAGTGCCATCCAAGGCAAATATCAAACAAATAATTGGTCAAAGCGGTATTGACAAAAACAAATTTCTGTCCAACGATAAGAACGTTACCAATTTTCTTTATTTATATGAAAAAAATATATTTTGCAGCGCCTCTATTTAATCATGCAGAAATTCAGTTCAATTTATATCTGACCAATAAAATTGAAAAACTTGGGTATAAAGTTTATCTACCGCAACGGGATGGAATTGATGGCATCGGCATTGATCGACCTCCTTATAACCAAATGAGTCGCGAAGAAGTAGCTCGGTTAATATTCGATATGGATCGTAATAATATTACCGATTCCGATTTTTTTCTTTTTATTCTTGATGGACGGGTGCCGGATGAGGGAGGCTGTGTGGAGATGGGCATGGCCTATGAACAACAACAATTAAAAGGTAAACCCAAACATATTATTGGTCTGCATACTGACACTCGCGGCGCTCATCTTGGTGCCAAGTTCAACCCCATGATCCTGGTGCCTTTAGATAAAGTAGTTAACAACGAAGAAGAACTATTAGAGTATTTAAAACAAATTTATAATCATGACTAAACTATCCACTTTTGGCGCCGGCTGTTTCTGGGGGGTGGAGCATAAATTTCGACAAACCCATGGTGTCATCGACACCGCCGTCGGCTATATGGGTGGTCACGTCGAGCATCCCACCTACGAACAAGTCTGCGGCCACGACACAGGCCACGCCGAAGTTTGCCAGGTGGAATACGACCCGGACGTTATCAGCTACGAACAACTGCTCGATGTTTTCTGGAATTTACATGATCCCACCCAGATTGAAAGACAAGGCCCCGACATTGGCTATCAGTATCGCTCCGTCATTTTTTATCATGACGATGAGCAAAAAGCCGCCGCCGAGCGTTCCCGGGAAGCCCTGGCCAATTCTGGCAAACACAGCCAAACCATCGCCACCAGCATTGAACCCGCCTCAACTTTCTGGCGCGCCGAAGAATATCACCAGCGCTATATCGCCAAAACCGGCCGCAATGTTTGTTAGAAAATTACGAATTACGAATTATTTTAATATACTGTTAATTACCAGAATTATTAATTCCTCGTAATTCGTAATTTCTATAGTAATCCCAAATAATCCAATCCCATATATCCCAACTCCACATTGGTACTCATGCCGCTGCGCAAAATCTGACGAAATTCATCCACACTGATTAATTTGACTTCGATATCTTGCACAAATCCTTTTTCATTTTCACTAAAATCATCAGCAATTTCCTGTATTTCAGCCACTTTTTGGCAATTGGTCGCGACGTAGCAATACATAATATATGTTGAATAAGCTTCGTAATAGCAGGGTCCAATATATTGAAAGTCACCACGATAACCGGTTTCTTCCAATAATTCCCGTACTGCTACTTTATGATGGTCTTCTCCCTCATTAATTTTCCCGCCCGGAACATCATAGAGTATTTCTTTCGGTCCAGGCCGATATTGCCGCGTTATAATCACTTTTTTGTCTGCTGTTAGGGCCACAACCCCCGCCGCCGGCCCCTCCCGCTTGATGTAAACATCGTGCACACTACCATCGGGCAATTTAAATCCCACCTTTTCCATCGCCCGCCCGAATTTTTCAAATTCCACCCGCCGAGATAATTCAGTCCAAGGCTTAATTTCATTATTCATATTTTTTCAATTAATTTAATTAACTACTCCACCTGCACTTTACGCACGACCAGAATATATACCATCACTATCAAACTCGACATAATACTCAAGCCAAAAAAAGCTGTGTATAAATCATAAGCGTCGGCCAGATAACCGGTCATCAACAATCCCAAAGCAGTCACTACTGACAAAACCTGACTATTGATCGACAATATCGTCGCCCGCATGCCGGATTTCACCTTGTCGTTAATAAACGCGCTGACGGTGGGATTATAAATACCGCGCAAAAAGAAAAAGATGCCAAAGACCAACAAGACTGCCAATATACTGTTGGTTTTTTGTATTAAAATTAGAAACAAACCAAACACTACTGAATGCAGCACCAAGTATTTATCAATGCTAAATATTTTTCCCAATTTCTCCGAATACAATGACCCGACACCCCGCAAGACAAACATCGCCGCCCCGATCAAGCCGAAATAACCGGCGCTAATATTAATTTGCTGATACAAGGGCTGTGCATATTGAATAGTAATCAAGGCCACACTGCCGATCAGCGCCGAAAAAATAAATATTTTGGAAAATTTGGCCCGCCGGAACGCAAAGTCAAAACTTTGTTTAAGCTGTTGCCCCGGGCTGATTTTAACCGGCCGCCGAGTTGGCTGACGCAAAGTCGCAATGGCGATTATCCCCAGTACCACCAGGATTATTTCCGCGTAAAATGGCCAACGCTGATTGTAAACATACAAAAAACCACCCATGATCGAAGCCACCACTCCGGCCACATTCATGCCAAAATCCACCTTCCCCGCCACTTGCTTGTATTGCTTTTCCCGCCCATCTTTTTTCAAACCTTCGTAGAGTAGAGCATAGTCAGCTCCCTGTTTCATGGACGCCCCGAAACCTTTCAGGGCGAAAGCGGCATAAAACCAGGCCGCGTTTTGCGCTAGCGCGTAGAGCACTGTTCCGGAAAGCACCACCACCGCTCCCCAAAACAAAGCGTTTTTATAACCAAATTTGTCCGCCAATATTCCCGAGGGAATTTGCCCGATAATCGAAAATATCAGATACACCGAAATAGCCAACGACACCTGTGACAAATCCAGCCCCAAACTGAGCATAAACAGCACGCCCACGCCAATATCGAACATTGAATCGTTGGTGATCACCGACAGGCCAATTTTCCAGATGTTGGAATTGTACATTGTTATATTTTTTTACATTATGGGAATTTAAATAATAACTGTTGGTTATGCGAGGCCGCTATATTAATTCCTTCCATGGCATTTTTTATATTTTTTCCCGCTTCCGCACGGACAAGGATCGTTGCGGCCCACTTTGGGTTGATCTCGTTTAATGGTCGGGGTTTTGCCCGTCGGTGCCGCCTGGGTCGGTTGGGGTAGGGTGGCATTTGATCCCGCCCGGGAATATGTTTTGACCGTCGCGTCTCGACGGGAAATACTGGCGGCATCCGGTTTCACCTCCTTACCCTGCAGGGGATTCAGAGGCTGTTTGATAATTGTCACTTTAAAAATTGTCTTGGCAATCTGATCATTAATATTGAGTAACAACTGTTGGTACAAATTATAGGCTTCGTGTTTATATTCGATCAAAGGATCACGCTGGCCGTAACCGCGCAGACCGACGCCGGTGCGAAGGTAGTCCATCTCATCCAGATGATCCTGCCACAAATTGTCGATAATCTTGAGCATGACCAGTTTTTCCAGCCGTCGCATCACTTCCGGCGTCAAATCCTTTTCTTTTTGTTCATAATAAGCCAACACTTTTTCATATAAATAATCAGTAATTCCCATCGGATTTTCGAACTTGGTCAAATCCTCATCCTGCCAATATGAACCAGCAATCGTTTTTAGATTTTCGTTGATTTCTTTTAAGTCCCAGCCGCTTTTATCACCAGTAGTGTGGGTGGTAACAATATTGTCAATGTCAGCCTTGATGATTTCCAATAATTGATCTTTCAAATTATCGTGCCCCAATATCTCCCGTCGTTTCTTGTAAATCGCTTCACGGTGTTTGTTCATCACATCATCGTAATCAACCACGCTTTTGCGCAGATCAAAATTATACCCCTCCACTTTTTTCTGGGCGCCCTCGATTGAATTGGTAATTAGTTTGTGTTCAATCGGCTGATCTTCCGGAAAACCAAATGTTTCCATCATGGTTTTGATCTTGTCCGAACCAAAAATCCGCATCAGATCATCTTCCAGCGAGACAAAAAATTGACTGGAACCCGGATCGCCTTGCCGGCCGGAACGACCGCGCAGCTGATTATCAATCCGGCGCGATTCGTGTCTTTCCGTGCCCATAATATGCAATCCGCCCAGTTCCTTGACCTCGTCATCGATTTTGATATCCGTACCGCGTCCCGCCATATTGGTGGCAATTGTGACCGCTCCTTTGACGCCGGCTTTACTGACAATTTGCGATTCCTTTTCGTGATGTTTGGCGTTCAATACATTGTGGGGCACACCAGTCCTGGTTAGTAAATCAGACAGAGTTTCCGATTTTTCCACCGAAATAGTACCCACCAGCACCGGTTGCCCGGCCTCATGTTTTTGTTTGATCACCTCGGCCACGGCGTTAAATTTACCTTCTTCCGTTTTGTAGATCAAATCATTCGAATCCTGCCGCACCACCGGTTTATTAGTAGGGATGACAATTACATCCAGTTTGTAAATCGCCCCCAATTCCTCCGCCTCGGTCACCGCCGTACCAGTCATACCGGCCAATTTTTTGTACAAACGAAAATAATTCTGAAAAGTAATGGTCGCGATCGTTTTACTCTCCCGTTTAATCTCCACCCCTTCTTTGGCTTCAATCGCTTGATGCAAACCCCGCGAATAGCGCCGCCCGGGCATCATCCGGCCGGTAAATTCATCCACGATCACAATCTCGCCATTTTTGACCACGTAATCCCGATCTTTTTTGAATAAGATCTGGGCTTTCAGGGCCTCTTCCAAATGATGGACGGTTTTGATGCCGCGTTCTTCGTAGATATTTTTAACACCCAACAATCGCTCGACATGGTTGATTCCATCTTCCGTCAAACTGACCGCTTTCATTTTTTCATCAACATTGTAATCGGCTTCCGCTTTCAGTTGTGGCACTATCCGCGAAAACTGTTGATACATGGCGCTCACCTCTTCACCCGGTCCGGAGATAATGAGTGGCGTGCGGGCCTCATCGATCAAAATATTGTCCACCTCATCCACAATGGCAAAATGCAGCTCTCGCTGTGCCATTTGCCCAATGTCTACCACCATATTGTCCCGCAGATAATCAAAACCGTATTCATTGTTGGTACCATAGGTAATATCGGCGGCATATGCTTCCCCTCGGCTGCATTTTTTCAACCGAAATTGCAATTGTTGCCCCCTGGTTTCTTCGGTTTCTTCTTTTTGTTCAAAGGCATTGATATCAAACAAAAATGACTCGCGGTGTTGGATCACACCCACTTTCAGTTCCAAAAAATCAAAGATCGGTCCCATCCAGTCGGCGTCACGCCGCGCCAGGTAATCATTGACTGTTACCAAGTGGCAACCCTGACCGGACAAAGCGTTGAGATACAATGCCAGTGTAGCCACCAACGTTTTACCTTCACCCGTTTTCATTTCGGCAATCTTGCCTTGATGCAGCACTATTCCCCCAATCAGCTGCACGTCAAAATGCCGCATTCCCAGAACTCTCTTGGCGGCCTCTCGCACCACCGCGTAAGCCTCCGGTAACAAATCATCCAGAATTTTACCCTCTTCCTCCCCATTGTCCCGCCGATTGGCTATCTGCGCCCGAAAATATTCCGTCTTTGCTTTCAGCTCCTCGTCCGACAAAGCACCAATCTTTTCTTCCCAACCATTGATCGCCTCCACCACTGGCTGCATTTTTTTGATCTCCTTCTCATTGGGATCCCCAAAAATCCAGTTCAATATGTTCATAACTATGTCAATTTAAGCATATAAAAATAGCACCATACAATTGATATGATACTATTTTTTGACTATTTGGACAAAAATTATCTATCGATCGACAGAGTATACTGGCTCTGTCATTTTACACACCGCCCCCTTTTTATCCTGGCAATCGTCAACGTTTATCACCATTTGGCCGAGATGATTGATCTCCACTCTCGCTTCCAACATCTTGTCACAGATTTGTTCACAACTATACCCCCGCCAACCCTCCATTTCGCATTGTTCATTTTTATCTGGGCGCATGACAAATAGCTTTCTAATTGCCCGATCTTTTGGATTTCTTTCTCGGAAAATGGCATAACCAATTTCCCGATAATAATCAGCCAGCGAATCAGTCAATTTCCCCATCGTTTCATGTCTAATATCCGCATCCTCTAAAATTCTAGTTCGACTTTTCTGATCTGGAAATAAAACATAATCTTTAATCCGCCCGGTAAACTCCTCACCATCATAAATAAACACCCCTTCATGGCCAGCATCAGCTTTGAATTGCATTATTTCCGATCCAATTTCCACTCCAAACACATTGTGTCTCTCCCCGGCCCATGATTCTTGTTCTAGTTTTCTTTCTTCCATTGAATTAATTTATTATTATTTACATTTTTCATTATAAGGCCTGAATAAAGGGTTTACAAGAAATTAAAGGTGGATTGATAAGGAATAATTTAGTATTGTATAGAGGTATTTTTGTAATTTTACAAGGAAAGGAGGAGATGCAATTGTTCAGCATCTTCTTTTTATTAACAATCGGGAAAAGCTCCCCCTTCTTTTTCATTTTGGCCGTAAATCTCGGTCTCATTGAAATTGAAGCCGAAGGAAACTACGGGTGGGCATATCGTATGCCCACCTGGTACCGGGTATCGGGGTTACCAGCGTATGTCTATGGCCTGGTATTAAATAAAAGGCCATTAACTGGATACCACCTCCAAATGTTTATTTTCCCTATAGTAATATTTCACACTCATTTCTTTATGGGAGTGGAATGGAGCCTGGCAGGAGAGCTAAACGCTATAGCGATGTATTTTCTGTGTATGTCGCTGTGGGATTTTCTCTGGTTTATTTTCAATCCTCATTACGGGATTAGGAACTTTAAACCCGGGGAAATTTGGTGGCACGCCCAGTCGAAGTGGTTTCTGGGTTTACCTGTTGACTACTACGTAGCTTGGGTTGTTTCCGCCGCTTTTATGTACGGGGCCGGAAGCTTAAAAGGATACATGGAATTGTTTTATGGGCATCTAATAATGCAGATGATGCTCATAATAATGACCTTACTTTCCATTCAGTTCATTGCTCCTTTGTACCATGGATGGTACTGGAGCATGAGGAGGCCTGGCTGTGACGAGCGTCACAAAATCGTTCCGCAGGAGTGGCTGGAAAAAGCCATGAGCAGGCAATGCCACTGCTGGCGGTGCGAACAACTGCAGGGCCTCATCACGGAAATAAAAGATCAGGTGCAAGAAGCAACTGTTGTTGCTGTTGATAAAACTGGAACAACAAGAGTGCTGACAGTTGTCACACCTGATCACCGAAAATATAAAATAGATTGGGCGGAAACGCCCGGAAGCAGTTAAATATAAATTTTTAAAATCCCGTGCTAAGCACGGGATTTTTTCTGTGTAAAAATATTAAATATTAATAGAATAAAACCTTGTTATTAACCATAACAAATGTTATAATAAAATGAAAATTTTATCAAAACAAAAAATGGAACAAAAAGAAAAAAACAGTCATAATCTTCCTGAAAATAATAAACTTCAGGAAAATAACATAAATCAAAAAACAGATAAAAAACTCCGAAAATTAGGTGATATATTTGTTGAAAAATTTTGTAGTCAATTTGAAGTCGAAGGAATAAATAATATCAAAGAAGAAATAGAAAAGAATCCAGATGCGAAATATATTATATCCTCATCACATTTTTCCAATCTCGATGCTCCGGCAGCCGTCAAGGCGATGGGTGAATTGCTCGATATGCAAATTACCGCAGAATCCCTCTCCTTTGAAGGTGCATCTCCACAAAAAGTATTATTTTATTTAGGCGGAAAAGATAATTTTATACCACTAGATTATCGCCGAACCAAAAATGGAAAAACTGGGGTATTTAATCCATCGAATTTTGATCCGATACTAGAGAGAATAGATCAAAACAAAACCCCATGGATTGCAATTCATACCTTTAATACTGAAGGTCAGATGAAAAAAGCCAAAATCGGAGCAGTATATACTGCCCAAAAATCTGGAGCAAAAATTATCCCAACCGCTTTGGAATTTTATGGTGCCTCAGTAAGTTTAGAAGGGATATTAAATATTGCCAAAGGCCTACTAAAAAGATCAAAAGGAAAAGCCGTATTCCATATTGGCCAACCGATCAAATTAGAGCCGATTGAAAATCTGGATATTCTGGAACGGGTTATAGAAAAGAGGTCTAAAGGTGAAAAGTTATCTGAACAAGATAGATTATTATTTAAGCAGGTGAAAAAACAACTACAAGCTCAAGCTGATTACATTGGACGAAAAACTGCTGCCATGTTACCTGAAAATTACCAAGGTTATTATACAAAAAAAGAGTAATATTATTTTTAATAAACAATAAACTCCCGGATCTTCCCGGGAGTTTTTGCTTGTCCAAATTTCAATATTGGCTATTCTTCTTCCTCCTTCCCCAGCCAAAAGCAATATTCTCTTTTGGCTGAGTTTATCTGTGTTCTAGTCAGTGTCAAAAAAATATTTCCTTTTTGGCCTACTTCCAGATGGTGGTAATCGCTTTTAGCATTAAAACCAATTTGCAGTTCCTTTTGGTCCCCTTTAAAAAGATTATGTATTATAATCTTATACTTATTTTCCGGTAATTTATTACAAGCAAATACATAATCATCATCAATCTGCTCCATCAAACGCAAATCCGGCATAACCAGACGAAAGTGTCTATCACCAATCATATCAATAGTGTCCTGGGTGTCCTGGCCATTATTATTAAACTTAGCAACTTGACCAATAATTCTGATTATTTCATAGCCCTTTTTCTCTAATTTTGCTATCACTCCCTCTCTGGTTACCAAGCCGTCCAGACCTTTGAGGCCGAGCATCGATTCTAATCCCATAAAAATAACAATAATGTGTAAAACACAATTATTATAGTCACTTTCATCAATAATAGCAAAAAAAGAACGACCCGGCCGCTGATAATTAGTATTATTTATCCAACAAATCTTTCTTAATATACTTCATGCACTCCGCCCAGGTCTGTTTGACTGTCATATGAGTATTATCAATCAAAATCGCGTCTTGGGGCATATTGAGTGGGCCATCTTTGTCGTTGGTGTCGTGATCATCGCGAACCCGGATTTGCTCGCGGATATCGGTGATCGAAGTTTTCTGGCCGGAGTATTTCAGGTCATTAAAACGGCGCTTGGCGCGAGATTCCAAGTCAGCCGTCAGGAAAAACTTGATCTGGGCTTCCGGAAAAGTGTAAGTACCAGTGTCGCGACCGGCAATGATAATGTTATATTTTTTGGCCAATTTACGTAAATTCTTTCGGATCAATTTGCGAATTAAATAGTATTGTGCCGGATACGAAGCATTGACCGAAACTTGCCGCGAGAAAATAAATTGATTAACACATTTACCCTGGTGAAAAACCTTCAGCTCATCCGATTTACCACTCTTGGTGCTATCAAAATCCAGCTCCAATTTATCTTTAACATGATTATATACTTCCCGTCGTCGGGTCAAATCCACCCCATCTTTTAAACAAAGATATGCCGCCCAGCGGAAATAGGAGCCAATATCCACCAGCCGAAAATCCGCCAAGGTCTGGGCCAGTTCCCGCGCCAGTGTTGATTTCCCGCCCCCGGCCGGCCCGTCAATTGTGATGATTGTTTTCATATGAAAAAATTAAAAACTAACGTTTTTGCCAAAAACTCCCTCCGCCTGTTTGAGATTTATATTTCGCTTTTAAGCGCTTCTTCAACTCTTTCATCGATTCTTTCTTATTAGTTGATTCAACTGAAGTAGTCATAGGTGCCGAAAACAAAAAGGGATCACTAAAATTATTATTGGTAGCCGTAGCTGAAGATAGGGGAGTAGTTTTTAATTCTTTTATTTCGTCTTTTAAATCTTTAATCTCCGGCTCTTCTTTATAGGCATAATCAATTACTATTTTTAAGGTCTGTGAAGGTAAAAGATAGGTATTATCGATCTCCAGCGCGTCTTTTGGCTTCTTTAGTGGCCCTTCTTTACGACTGCTATCATCTTCATCACGTTTAGCCAGACTAACCTTCAGATCGCCATATGACGTTGTGCGCCCCTCTTTGACGTGGTCTTTGTATCGCCGCCTGGCCCGAGCATCGATCGAGGGATTAAGGAATATCTTAATATCCGCCTTGGGAAAGACATTGGTGCCGATATCCCGTCCGGCCACAATCAGATTCTTTTCCTTGGCCAACTCCCGCAATTTCTTCTTCACCAACCTCCTCACCTTCGGATATTGGGCCACCGTGGTCACCGAAGCCGTCACTTT
>JBAZOB010000015.1:0-26252 GCA_041648895.1 Patescibacteria group bacterium | reverse complement strand
AACAACCTATTCTGGGGTTTCATCCTCTGGCTGTTCGGCTATGTCCTCGGAATAATATTTTTCATGATCGTACCGCCGGCGCAGATTGGCTATTTTATCACCCCGCTGGGACTGGCCCTGATGCTGTGGGTGCTGTTCAAAAAAATCCACCGCGAGCAGTTCTGGGGCTATTTCAACGTCGGCATATCCTGGACAATAATAGCTGTCGTACTCGACTATATTTTCATCGTCCGCCTGTTTAATTCCGTCGATTACTACAAACCCGATGTCTATCTCTATTACGCCTTAACTCTAATCATCCCGATCATGGTCGGTTGGTGGAAATTCCGCCGCGCCAAATAACCATGTTTACACACAACCCGATTAAGTAGTACAGAAAAAAATATTGGTGAAAAATTAATCGTAAGTTAACTACTAATTTAATTCACATTAATCTACTTCTTGCTATATTAAAATCGTGATCATTTTGCCGACGGCAGGAAAAAGATCAAAACCATTATGAATAATAATTAAAGACCATATTACCGGCATCAGCAATATAGCAAAAATACAGTATAAATAAATATTTTAACTAATCCAATTAATGCCCAAACCAAATTTACCAAACAAGAGTGACCAGTTTCTCCTCTACACCTCCCGCACCGGCGAGATCAAAATCGATTCGTGCCACTCAATTTCGCATCCGGGTCACTAAGACATTGCGAGAATTTATCATCAATCCAGAAGATAATATTTTTCACATTAATAAAAAATCATGCCTGACCCCAATAACAAACTAATAATCTTCCAGTCCAAACAAATCCGGCGGATCTGGCATAAAGACCGGTGGTATTTTTCGGTGGTAGATGTTGTCGGTGCATTGACCGATTCGACTGCCCCGAGAGATTATTGGTATAGAGTAAAAAAAAGATTTGCTGATGAAGAGGGTGCGGAGTTGTCGACAATCTGTCGACAACTGAAATTGGAGTCAGTCGATGGCAAAAAATACGCTACCGATTGTGCCAGTACCGAAGGTATTTTACGCATTATCCAGTCCATTCCCTCCCCTAAAGCCGAACCTTTCAAACGATGGCTGGCCAAGGTCGGTTATGAACGGGTGGAAGAAATTGAAAATCCGGAGCTGGCACAGGAAAGAATGAAACGGATATATGAGCAGAAAGGATATCCCAAAGATTGGATTGATAAACGACTGCGGGGGATGGCCATCCGCCAGAATCTGACCGATGAATGGAAAGAGCGGGGCATCAATGATCAGCGGGATTTTGCCATTTTGACCGCCGAAATCAGTCGAGCCACTTTTGGGATGACTCCCGGTGAGTATAAAAAACATAAAAATCTGCCGCCGAAATCAAAAGCTAATCTGCGCGATCATATGAATGATTTGGAATTGATTTTCACCATGCTGGGTGAGCAAGTGACGACCGAGATTTCCCACCAAGAAAAACCAGCCAAGATGCCGGATCACAAAAAAGTGGCCAAAAGAGGCGGTGGTGTGGCCGGAACAGCCAGGAAGGAGACCGAGAAAGAGCTGGGTAGGAGCGTGATTACCGAGGAAAATTATCTGCAGCCTAAGGATAAAAGCAGAAAAATTGACAGTGGCAAGGATGATAAATTCAACCAGACAAAAAATTGAACCCGATTTAGCTAAATATTTCCAAAATATATTAAATAAAATTAAACCATGATCAAACCAGAAGAAGTCAAAAATATCGTCAAAGAAAGTTACACCAAAATTGCCAAAGCGGGAGGTTGTTGCAGTTGTAGTTGCGGGCAAGCAAATGAATCCGAGCGGATCGCCGCCGAGATCGGCTATGCCCAGGATGATATTGCCAAATTTTCCGAGGCCAATCTGGGCCTGGGTTGCGGCAATCCGGTAGCCATGGCTGAGATGAAAGCGGGGGATGTAGTGTTGGACTTGGGATCCGGTGCCGGGTTTGATTGTTTTCTCTCCGCCCGGCGGGTGGGGGAGAAAGGCCGGGTGATCGGGGTGGATATGGTGGTCGAGATGGTGGAAAAAGGCCGCGCCAACGCCAAAAAATATGGATACAAAAATGTCGAATTTCACCTGGGCGAGATTGAACAACTTCCTATTGAAGACAATTCGATCGACATTATTATCAGCAATTGCGTTATCAATCTGGCACCGGACAAGGACGCCGTTTTCGCCGAAGCCCATCGGGTGTTGAAGCCGGGCGGGAAGATGCTTGTTTCCGATATTGTTTTACTGCAGGAACTTCCCGAAGCCATCAAAAACAACCCCGAATTGTTGTCCGGCTGTGTCGCCGGCGCCCTGCTCAAAGACGACTATATCGCCAAGTTGGAGCAAGCCGGTATGACGGTGGAAGTCTTGTCAGAAGACAAAGACATCAGCAAGAAGCAATACCAAGGTATGCCGCTGGAAAGCCTTAAAGTGAAAGCGATCAAGAAATAGTCGGAATTATAAATTTGAAACTAAAAATAATATGGACCAAGTAGTCAAACAATATTTTACCAAACTTCAATCTCCCCAAAAAGAGATATTGGAAAAAGTTAGGCAAACAATTCAAAAATCAGCACCGCAAGCCAAAGAACGGATGAGTTATGGTGTTCCCGCTTTTGTGCTCAAAGGTGGATCGATCATGTACGCCGCTTTCAAAACCCACATCGGCCTCTATCCCGAACCGGCGACGATCGAAGCATTCAATAAAGAATTAAAAAATTATGAGACAGCCAAAGGGACAATCAAATTTCCCCTCGATGAACCTATTCCGTATAATTTGATTGCCAAGATTATCAAATACAAAAATAAACAAGAAAGATAAAGAATATAAAAAAAATCTGTCAATTCAGTTTGCGCTTCTTGATAATTTCTTCCGCGATTTCCCGCCAAACTTCTGTTAGACTGAACATATGTAATAAATAATATTTTTGGAGACCAAAATGAACTATTGCGAAGCCTGCGGGATGCCCATGACCAAGCCCGAAGATTATGCCTTGGGCGATACCGCCAGTCAATTTTGCCTCTACTGCACCAACGCCGACGGCAGTGTCAAAACTGCTACGGAGATTTTCGAAGGGGGCGTCCAGTTTTTTATGAAACATGTTGGCGACGACCGAAGCCTGGCGGAACGAATTAACCGCAAAAACATGAATATGCAATCGTATTGGCAGGGCAAAAACGAACCGATTTTACAAGGGCCCGAAGCCACCGACGAAGAATTTGCGGCCGTGATGAAAAAAATGGAGTAATTTTTTGGCAATTTGATTGGTTTTAGTTGTCGGTGATAGCATTTATTGTTTTAAAATATTATCCCATGAAAAAAATCATTTTGTTATGCGCAATTTTATTAATGTCAGCCGGTTGTGCCTCAACTCCCCCAAAAGGACCGGACGATGTGGAAAGTACCGGCGGACCGTTAACTGAAGTTGAAGCCAAAGCCATTGCCGAGAAAACCTGCACCAAAGGGGGTGAGGCGTTGACTTCCGGTGGTAGTTACAATTCAAATTCCCGCACTTGGTGGTTTGATGCCAATTTAAATTCCACTCCACCAGGTTGCAATCCCGCTTGTGTGGTCAGCGAAGCCACCAAAACCGCTGAAATCAACTGGCGTTGCACCGGTTTACTGGAGCCGGAAAACACTGAATTAACCAAAGATGAGACCAATTCTGATTTGACGCCCGACTTAAATACCATCATTCTGGGATTGTTCCAAGTAAAATATCCGGAAAATCCCGCTGGCACTTCGGTAGATGTCACCCAACAAACAGCCGATCACGCCCGCGGTAGTGTCAGTTTTGCCGAGGGCATGGCCGGCGGTAATTGGCTGGCGACCAAAATTGACGGTAACTGGCAATTAGTTTTCGACGGCAACGGCGTTATCCCCTGCAGTTTGCGGACGGACTATGGATTTCCAGATGAAATGCTCACCGATTGCGCCTAGAAAATAACAAAAAGGAGCGGATTTGAAAATTTTAAATAAAAAATGGATTATTACGGTCATCAATTTACTTCTACTATGTGTGGTGGTAATCGGAGCAAGTCTATTTTTTGTTTTTGATGATCGATTAATTGGTTATGTATTGCTTGGACTATTCTTACTATGTTTGGGATTTATCAAAATGTTTGGGATTTCGATCAGATCAACCCGCCCGGATATAGTATTTGGATTTATCGACAACAGCATCTTGGTTTTACTGGCTGTTTTTGGCGGACATTTTGGCGGGGTAGCCGGAGCGATCATCGGCGGAGCAGTCGGCAATGCAGTGACCGATGGTATTGCCGGCCTTTTTGAAGGTGCGGAAGCGGAAAGAAATTTCACGGCAGGAAAGTTAGAAAACCGGACAATTTTGGGAACGGCAGTAGGTAAAATGGCTGGTTGTCTATTGGGAGCAGGGGTTATTTTGGTTATCGCTCATTGGCTTGGTTGGTGATATTTTTACCAAAATTTTTTTAAAACAATCCAGTAAATCATTGGATTGTTTTTTTTATTTCGCTTTCATGAAAAATAAAAATATTATGAAATCGATTGGAATTAAATTATATTTAAAAAATACCCATAACAAATTTATGCAATACCTATAGTTTAAAAAAAGTATTGAAACATATCCCAAAATAATATATAATAGATTTGTACTGGGAAATATCCAATAATCAATTCACTATGGGCAGACCAAAAAAATGGCGACGGATTAGATTTACCCCGGAAGCATATTATTTTAAACCGCAAGGGATACCGATGCGGATGTTAGCTGAGGAAAATCTAGGTCAAGATGAAATGGAAGCAGTAAGATTGTGTGATTTGGAAGGACTAAATATGCTGTCGGCCGCGGCCAAAATGAAACTTTCCAAGTCAACCGTTCATCGCTTGTTAAATGCTGCCCACCAAAAAATCGCCCGCGCTTTGATCAAAGGCTTGGCAATTAGAATTGAAAGAGATATTTAGCCAGCTTTTTATCAATCAATTTTATGAGGTGTATTATGCCAAATTTAGATGGAACAGGACCAAATGGAATGGGTCCGATGACCGGCCGAGGGATGGGTCCTTGTGGCAGCGGAAATGGTCGGGGCTTTGGTCGCGGCGCCGGACGGGGACGAGATATGGGTATGGGTCAAGGGAGAATGATGAGAAATGGTAGTGGATTCAATCAAACTGCCACACTTCCGTATCAGCCGACCAAAAAAGAATATGTCCAGATGTTAAAGGAAGAAATCCAAGACATCGAGGCGGAAATCAAAGAACTGGAGAAATAATTTTCTCGTCTTTGATTATTATGAGAAAACCGGTCGTCAAATAATTGATGACCGGTTTTCTTGGCTACTTGATTTTTTTAAGTTAATTATTGTTGGTGAATGGATAATTAATTAATTTTTCCATCGAACATGTTAAATAATTATTTCTGGATTGATTGTAACTAGTTTTCTTGGTCAGTTATTTGTTAAAGTTAAAGTATAATTATTAAATTTTAGGAAAATAAATAAATGAAAAATAAATTTTGGCTTATGCTGGCGGTAGTTGGTTTGATAGTTTGTAATGTCGTGAATGTGAAAGCGGATAGTGAAGGATACACGTTTGAAAATGAGACTCAGCGTGATACTTCCGGCTCTTCAACCGGTGAACTGGATGAAACCGATATGCAGGTGGCCGGCAATAAAGTTTATTACCTCTGGCATCAATACGACGGTGCGTTTATGCAAATGTGGATGGCATATGCTGATTTGGATGGTAGTGATTTTGTGGCCGTTCAGCTGACTACAGGTGGGATGGATTCAATGTATGGCCAATTAGAGATTGTAGGCGAAAAAATATATTATATATATGGTCGGATGATTGGGCGATGGGAGATTCATACAGCTACTTCTAATCTTGATGGTAGTAATTTTTCTCCGACGCAACAAACTTTTAATGATGGTTACCGAAATTATTACGGTATGCAGTTAGATGTGTATGAAGATAAGATATATTATACATTTTCTTGCGATTATCCAAACTGGCCGATATATACCGCAACTTCAAATCTTGATGGCAGTGGATGGTCAGCAACTATCAGAGCTGTTTCTCAATATTGGTGGACAAGACCATTATTAGTTGTTGATGACTCGAAAATATATTATGTATGGCCGTTAAGCGATGGGGCTAATTATCAAATCTGGACATCTGAATCTGATTTAGATGGGTCCAATTTTTCTACAGTTAAGCGCACAACCAGTTTGTACAATAAAACAAGGATCAATTTTATTTTGGACGGGACAAAACTGTATTATGCTTATATTGAAAATGACGGGACAAACGATCAAATTTGGACAGCTGAAATGAATACCAATGGCACTAATTGGGTGGCTACTAAACAAACTAATAATTCTTATGATCACGGCAGGCCGGTATTAATGTTGTATGATTCAAAAATTTATTACAATTATACCGAAACTGATGGTACAAATTATCAAATATGGATGGCACATTCAGAATTAAATGGCACAAATTTTACTAGTGAAAAAATATCAGGTTCTTTATTTTCAAAAGTTAATCCTCTTTTTTGGGTAGACGAGACAATGGCAAGTTATTTTTGGAATGAACTTCATGGAACTGAATATCATGTTTTTACTGCTAATGGAAACTACCAGATGATTATCGACGAAGGTACCACTGTTACTGCTTCCGTTCCTTCATTACTTACTTTTTCTATAGATGGCGTAACCGCCGGCAATGCCTGTGCCAACTCCGGCGGCAATGCATCAGTGACTACAACTTCATCAACTATTCCCTTTGGCACCTATACCGGCGCGCAAACTAAAATCGCTTGTCAGACATTGACTGTTTCCACTAATGCCACTGATGGATATGTAGTCACAGTGCAGCAGGATCAGGATTTAACTTCGGCGGGCAATGATGTGATTGCTAAATTTAGTGGCACTTATGCCTTACCGACAACTTGGTCATCACCTCCCGGCTCCGGAACCAATTCCTACTTTGGTTTTACCACCGATGACACCGATTATTCCGCTTTTCAAGCCAACAAGTATTCCCAAATAACAGCGAATAATACTTCTTACAATGTCACCATTGAGACCCAACCGGTCGCCGATGAAGCCAATGTTATTTCCTATCAACTGGAAGTAAATAATTTACAAGCAGCGGGAGTATATACTAACACCGTCATGTATATTGCCACGGCCACTTTTTAACGAGAAAATAGTAAACGGCCTGTGAAATTTATTAGTAATTCGTAATTATATTTTTATGCCTAACACACCCAAACGAACATTAGTTATCTGGCTCGCCATCGGTCTGATCGGATTTCTTACATTTTTAGCCCCGATATTTTTACCGATCGACATGAGTAGCGGCGGCGGCGCCATGATTGTCATTGGAATTTTGTTTGCCATCACTGGCCCGATCGTCGCGATCATGTATTGGCACCGAGCCCGAGTCTTTGATCAATTGATGGATGAAGCAAAATTATTGGCGCATTTTAGATACAATCCGGCTGAATGGAAAAAATTTGCCGCCGATGAAAAATTATTCCGCTCCGGTGAACAACGCACCCTGCAGCTTATTGTAGCTGGTTTTTCGATATTATTTGGCGGTATTTTTTGGTGGGCCGATCCCGAGTCCGGTTGGATAGTCGCGCTGGTATTATTGGGTGTAAATATTTTGATTGGCATAATTGTCTTTTTCAACGGTCGTCGTTTGGAAAAATTGGAAAATGCTCAAAATGTTGAATGCCGTTTGGGTCAAAATGGTGTCTTATTTAACGGTGAATTGCATGTCTGGGTAGGGTGGGGGGCGCGGTTGGAAAGTGCCCGCGTCAATTTAAGCCCAATCAAAATTTTGGAAATTGTTTATTCCACACCCAATCGCTACAGCCGGCAATTTTATACCATCCGCATCCCGATCCCGTCCGGAGAAGAAAGTAAAGCCCAGATAGTGGCTAACCAATTAACACAATAAAATTTTATTAAAATTTTTCTTTATGAAAAAATATTTTTCTACTTTACTAGTTCTAGTCTTAATTGTTTTTACTTTTGTTTTTTCCAGTCAAGCCTTTGCCCAAAATACAAATTTGATCCATGGTGTCACCCCGACCAAAATAACCGCCACCCTGCATGACGAATATCTGGATGTCGCCGGTAAACCAGTTACTACGGATGATAGCTGGGAATTCTGGAATGTGGGAGTGATTGGTGGTGATCAGTATGCTAAAGCCACATTGACAATCGCCACCACCACTATGACTTGGGATGGGGGTACCGGCGAAATTCCCACCACCCACTCATCCTCATGGGAGGGTACTTTTTCCGGCGGGCCTAATGGTAAACTTACCGTTTCATCCGCCGGCTATTCAATTGAAGGACAACTAGTCGACGGCCAGAATATTGTTTACAAAAACGGTAAAAGTGCCACTGTTAACAACCCCGATGCCTTCGATAAATGGACAGAAAAAAGTGATACCGATGAAATTACATCCGATAAAACTGATTTAAACCAAGAAGATGGTGATTCGATAAAATTACCCACCACCGAAAATTGGGATGAACAGCCGGCTGGCGGTATGTTGGATACTTCCTTTCCAAAGGTAAACAAAGTAATGGGTGACGTGGAGTTAAGCGACCCCGACAACCGCCCCAGTATTTGGCAAAAGACTTGGCGACTTATTACCAATACCGGTGATTGGCGCGTTTGGGAACCGGCTACCTCGGGTCAACAGATTAAACCTGGCTCATCATTAAAAACCACCGCCGGCCGGGCGATTATGGAATTCGCCGATGGTACCAAGTTTATCCTCGATCGTGAGAGTAAAATCACCTTCAACGCCGCCGGCGGATTTACCATTGAAACCGGTACCGGATACATGGAATATCGGAAATATGGTAAAAAAATAATATTAGAAACTCGTCGTGGCAAATTCGCAATTATTGGTACGACCGTTAGTTGGGATGTCGATGGTGACCATATTCAATTCCAAGTGATCGAAGGCCAAGTCGAAGCTGATCCGGATGACGGCCATGACCCTATCATGTTAACTGCCGGGCAAGAAGTATTGTCCGATGAATTCGGGATGACCGCGCCGATGAATTTTGAAATAAATTCTTCACAGGCCCGTTGGGATAAGATCGAACAGGAAATTATTAATTCAAGTGATACCAAAAAAACAGCGCCCGTAAATTATCTATTACTAGCGGCAATAATTATCGGTGTCATGGTCATCTTTATCGGGGCGATCATCCCGATTATCCTATTGCTCCGTCGGGCTAAGAAAAAATAAGCCGTAGATATTGCCCGCAACTTAAATTTTGTCAGCTCTGCCGCTTCTCCTGCCTGAGCATTGCCATTGCCTGATCCATTGACCCCGCCCGCACCAAGTGGCCGGCGTTGACAAAAAATATCTCATCGGCCTCGGCAATGGTGTTTAAACGATGAGCAATAATTACCCGAGTTGTATCGCTGGGTAATCTATCCAAAATTTCTTGCAGCAATTGCTCTGTCACTGTATCAATGTTGGCCGTAGCTTCATCTAGAATTAATAACTCCGGCTGGCGTAAAACCACCCGGATAAAAGCAATCAATTGTCTTTGCCCCAAACTGATACTATCATCGCCCACTTGCATTTTGGTATCCAGTCCATCTGAAAACCGAGCCATCAATTTTTCTAACCCAGCCGTCTTAATTGTCTCTTCCAACTGCTCGGGACTACTTGGCTGACAGTTGGGATTACCATACACAATATTTTCTCGCACCGTGCCGCTAAACAAAAAAGGTTCCTGCAAAATAAAGCCAATTCTCTCCGCCCGCTCGGCCGTCGTGTAACTACGAATATCGCGTCCATCCAGTTGAACCACCCCCGCCGTCGGATCATACAAGCGTGCCATCAAGGAAGCCGTGGTCGTTTTGCCCCCACCGGTCGGTCCCACGAAAGCATAGGTTTTACCCCGATGCAATTCAAAATTAATATCTTTCAAAACATCATTTTTACTATCCGCGTATCGAAAACTAACCCGGCTGAATTGCATCACCGGCTGGTTGATCGTGATTTTAGCTTTGGCCGCTTTATCCGTTAATTTTATTACCGGCAGATTGTCGTCCATTTCCAAAATCTTGGCGATCCGATCCCAACCGGCCAAAGCTACTTGCAGATTAGCCCACAAGGAAGCAATCTGGCGCAATGGCTGGTAGAAAATATTTACATAGGATATAAAGCTGATCAATAAACCCACCGTAAAATCACCCTGACTTATCAAGTGCAATCCAAACACCAACACCACCAATTGTCCTAAATTGGCGGCTAAAGTATAGATGGGATTAAACAAATTATTGGCTAAACCGGCCGCGATGGCTGATTGATAATTTTCCCGATTAACTTCCGCAAATTTATCCCGAAAATAATCACGTCGATTAAAAGAGGCAATCACTTTGAAATTATCCAGACTCTCTTGAATTTCGGCACTCATGCCACCGACTGTCTTCAAGTTCAGCGCATTGCGGGCTTTCACCCACGGCGAAATCAATTGGGTAATTATTATCAATAAAACTGCTGGAGCCAAAGCAAAAAGACCCAGTCGGGGGTTAATCGCCACCAAAAAAATCCCGGCGCCAATCATCACAAAAGCGTTACCAATAAACTGCATCAGTGATTGCGAGAAAAATTGATTTAACTTGTCCGTATCGTTATTGATCCGCGAAATCAAATCACCGGCTTTATTCTCATTAAAAAAAGCTAGCGGCAATTGCTGCAATTTATTAAAAATCGCGTTACGTAAATTGAACAAAACATTTTGGCCCACCGTCCCCATCCAGATCGTCTGCAGATAACGAGTCACAAAAGCCACCACAAATATCCCTAGCAAAATTCCCGAATAAACCAAAATACCCTGAAAATCGCCGGCCGGGATAAATTGATCAATCGCCCGCCCAATCAGAATCGGACCAACCAAACTGGCCACTGAATTAATCACAATCGCCACCGCCGCCCCCAAGAGGCGCCATTTTTCACCCCCCAGCAGAGGCTGGAGCTTAATCCAGGCCTGTCGCCAGTCCGGCTTGGCTTCTTTTTCTTCTGATTGGTTGAGATTATAACCCATATTTATCAATTAATGAGTTGTGCAAGTTAATATATCTTATCTGTCATCCTGGAGGCGGAAGCGTAGCGCTCCGGCATCCAGGATCCAGAAAGAATTATTTATACTAAGGGAGTGGATCCTGGATAAGAAGCGCTTCGCTTTCTTTCCAGGATGACATTGACAGGACAATGATTAAATATTAATTAGCACAACTTATCAATTAGGAATTAGTACTTTGCTGTGACTGATATATTTGCATGTATTCCGGTGAAGATTTCAGCAATTGCTCATGCCGCCCATGTGCTAAAATATCGCCTTCCATCAGTAAAATAATTTGATCATAATGTTCGATGGCGGAAATTTTTTGGGTAACTGAAATCAAAGTTAGATTGGGGTAATTGACTTCAATGTTATGGAGGATTTTTTGTTCAGTTTGGGCGTCAACGCGGGCGGTGAAATCATCGAGGAGTAATACTTTGGGATTAAGCGCCAGCGCCCGGGCCAGCATGATTCTTTGCTTTTGACCACCAGATAAACTGGTGCCTCGCTCCGACACCACTGTTTCTAATTTATCCGGTAAGGTGTCAATAAAATCAGTCAACTCGGCCGCCCTGGTTGCCTTCTCTATTAATTCCGGAGTCACCGTTTCACTAAAAGCCAGATTTTCCCGCAAGGTGGTGTTGAATAAAATACTATCTTGAAAAACCAGGCCCACTTGCTGATGTAATAGCGTTTGATCGTATTCTTCCAGATTGTGACCGTCATAAAGTACTTTACCGGTATTGGGCTTGATTAATCCGGTCAATAAATATAGCAATTGAGTTTTACCAGCCGCGGTTGGGCCAATGATAGCTGTCTTGCTGCCCGCCGGCACCGTCATAGATACCTTGTTTAAAACTGTTCTTTCACCATAAACCACGCTCACTTTTTCCAATTTAACTTCGCCCGCCAACACTCGCTTAATCGTGCCCGTATCTTTTTTATCCGGTCGATCCAGAATCACGGCAATTCTATCGTAAGCAGCCGTGGCCTGGGCAATAATGTTGCTCATAAAACCAATAATTAACACCGGAAAAATCAGCATCATGACATAACTATTGAAAGCGGTAAAATCACCTAAAGATAAATGATCAGCCATAACATAATATCCACCCAAGGCCAAAATGATTAAACTGGCAATATTGGACAAGAACATGATGATCGGGATCATGGTGGCGAATAAACTCAAAATCTGCAGACCCAGATCTTTGGCATTGGTGTTTACTTCCAAAAACTTCTTGGCTTCGGTTAATTGCGAATTAAGCACGCGGATAATCGCCGCCCCCAAAATGCTTTCATTAATAGTTTTATTCAGACGATCCAACACCTCTCGGGATTTCAAGAACAAACTTCGAATCCGTCCGAAAACAATAAAAAAAGTCACGCCGATCACCGGCACAATGGCCAGCACCGCCAAAGCCAATTGCCAATCAGTCACTAACATCAAGACCGCCGCCCCGACAATGATAAAAATCGACGACACAATCGACACCATCGCTTGCGCCACAAACATTTTCACCGAATCAATATCCGCCGTCAGATTGGTTAGTAGTTTAGCGGGAGTATCTTGTTGGATGGCGGCAAAACTCTGCCGGGAAATCCGATCCGACAACTGCCCGCGTAAATCAAATGCCACTTTTTCCGAAGCCAGCGTCTGCACCACACTTTGCAAATAAGCAAACCCAAAAATTCCCACCGCCACCAAACCAAACTGCCAGGACAATCCAGTTAAATCAAGATTATTCTGACCATAGGCATCGATCCCGGCGGCGATAATTTTGGGGAGCACCAGATTTAAACCATCGCTCAATATGGCCAAAATTATCAACCAAACAATCCACCCCCAATATGATCGCCCCAGCGCCATCAATTTAGTATCAGTTTTTTTCATAATAATATTGTATCGCCTTTGATGAGTAATTAGAAATTAATGAGTGGTGTGAATTAATAATATGATTAGTTTGCATGTCATCCCCGCCTTGAGCGGGGATCTCATATGTAACGCGTTTATTACAGTCTTGATGATGAGATCCCCGCTCAAGGCGGGGATGACAGAGAGAATGACTAGTTAGCGCTACTGATGAATTAATAAATTTACTATTTGTCATCATGAACATATTATTTTTTCCAATAAAAAAATACAAACCCAATCGCTGGGTTCGTATTTTTTTATCAAGAAAACCATTCTAATCTACATTTGCGCGTCCAGCACTTCATCCATTTTTTTACCCATCATCATCTTTTCTTCATCGGTCATGTTGTCCATCTTTTCCTTGTGATGCACACCGGCGTGCGCCATCATCGCGTCGATCACTTCCTGTTTAGTATCGCCCTTGGCCTTAAAATCACAACCACCATTGGGATCCAGATCCATACAACTTAGTGTTAACATATTGCAACCTCCAAATAATAAATATACATCTACATATATTATACCTTATATGGGTATAATAAATATAGAGTGGATGAATTTTAAAATTTAAAATTTAAAATTTAAAATTCATCAACTATGAAAAATAGTTTTAGCAAAGCCATTGTTCTTTTAATCGCGGCCGCTTTTATCCGCTGGGGATTACTCGTCTGGATGGAAGAGTCTTCCGGTTGGGTCAGTTTAGTCCTGGCGGCTGTCATTTTGCTTTTTGGCGGCTTCGTCGTTTTAAAACAAATCGCCGAGATTATCGAAGAAACCACTGGTGTCTTAAGCGTGCGGACCAAAATTGCCGGCGGTTTGTTACAATCCTTTGGCACCGCTTTTCCCGACATGATCCTCGGTCTGGTCGCCGCCGTCATCAGCTTGCAAACTAAAGATACTGATCTCACCTTGGCTATCAACTACGCTATTATCGCCGCCGCCACCACTTTTGGCTCCAATATCTATAACATCGGCCATGCCGTTTGGTGTATCTATCGCCAAAACATCGCCGACCAACTACAGCGACCGCTCCTAATGTTTCCCGGCCTCAAAAGCGGTGGTACCTTGTTGCCCATCGCCCAACATAAAACCAAGCCCACCATCAATGAAATAAATAACGCCATCGATATTTCTATGTCCCTGACTGTTCTCACTGCTGTAGTTGCCCTGGCCATGGTTATTTTTGGGCAAGTCAAAGAGCCCATTCCGGGATTATCAGGTGACCTGTATCAACTGGTTCAACCGGTGGGCGGTGTGATTCTTGTCCTATGTATTCTCGTGATGTATTTTTTTCGCCACAGCCACCGTCCGGAAAGTCCGGAGGAGTCTACCGGTTATTTCCATGCTCGTTCGTCCTGGTTTATTTTTCTTAATCTAGCTGTGGCCGGCCTGGCTATTTTATTTACCGCTGAAAGCATGGTCAAAGCCATCGAATATCTCGCCCATATCAGTCACTTGCCCTATGTCATCGCCGGTGTGGCCGCCGGTTTTATTGGCTGCTTGGGTGAAATGATTGTCGTCCACAATTTCTCCGTCAATCCCACCGGTCGCATTGGTGACGCCATTGTTGGGGTGGCCATGGACAACATTGTGACCCTGATGGGTGCTTCAATAGTAGCTGTTATCGGTGGTATTTTCCTCGGCGGCAACGCCCTGATCCTCATCTTTGTCATCATCCTTACTCTCAACACCGCTTTGGTCTGGCAGATGAGTAAGTTGAAAAACATTTATATAAAAAAATAACAAATTACATATTATCGAGCGGTGTGAATTAATATTGTCATCCCCGCCTTGAGCGGGGATCTCATCAATAAGAATGTAATAAACGCGTTACATATGAGATCCCCGCTCAAGGCGGGGATGACATATAAAGAGATTAATTCACACAACTCGTGAATTACGAATAAAAATATTAATGGGTTTTCTAATTCGTCATTCGTAATTTATTTTTAATTCCCGCCCCGATTATCAAATACCCGCCGGATGGTTTTTAGAATAATCATTAGGTCCAAAAACAGCGAGCGGTTTTTGACATAATACAAATCATATTGCAGCTTTTCGTCGGCGTCAGCATAGCTGGCGCCGTAATTCATGTTGACTTGAGCCCAGCCGGTCAGGCCGGGTTTAACCAAATGCCGTTTGTAATACAATTTTTGTCTTTTATCCAGTTTGGCAATATAGATCGGTCGTTCCGGCCGAGGGCCGACGATACTCATTTCCCCCCGCAGGATATTCCAGCATTGAGGCAGCTCATCAATGGCCAGCTTGCGCAGCCATCTACCGGCAGCCGTCACTCGCTTGTCACCCAGTTGGTTCCATTTACTCTTTGGATCACCAGAAGTTTCCAGCGTCATGGTCCGGATTTTGTAAATAGTAAAAACGATATTGTTCCCCCCTAATCTTTCTTGTCTAAACCAAAAAGCTCCCGGCGAGTCAAGTTTTACCAGCACATAGAGCCATGGCAATAATATAGTTAAAACAAGCAAACCAATTGTAGCCAGCCAAATATCCATCAGCCTTTTGATTACCAGCGTAAATTTATTATTAGTTTGATTAAAATTGGTAAACCAGATTTGACTAATGTTCTCCAGCGACACTTTGCCCGTCAATTGTTCATACAGATAATTAATATCCACCACTTCAATCTGACGCGCGATGCCAACATCGGAGACAACCCTGAACACGTCATCGTCTTGTCTAAAAGAATTGATATCCAAGGCAATCACATCAACCTGTCGCCGTTTAATAATAGTTTCCAATTTGCTAATCGGGCCTAGTATCTTTAATTTACTTCGTCGCCCCCGATTGGTTACCACCAGTCCCAGCAACTTGAAGCCAAAGGCCGTATTTTGACTGATCATCTTGGCCGTATAGGTTTGTGTTTTGTCGTTGCCGACAATAATCATCCGTTTAAGTAATTGATTGGCGGCCCAGATACGATTAAAAATCAAACGTCCCGCCCCGATTATCAAGGCATTGATCGATACTAGTAACAATAAAATTATTTTCGGGGTGATCTGCAATTTTGGTATGATGTAGAAGAAGATAATCGTGACCACCAAGCTGGCCACCGCCGACCGCAAGGTGGCATAGAGTAATTGTTGGCGATGGGAAAACTGGTAATAATCGTACAGATCATGGATAAAATAGATTACCAGCCACAACAAAAACACGGGCATAAATACCCGGGCATGATCCAAATAACTATAATCAACCTGGCTGGTTACTTGATAACGGATATATAAAGCTAGCCCCAATGCCGCCAAGGCCGCGAGCAAGTCGAATACTAATAAAATGATTTTCTTCATTACTTAAGGAAAATGACAAATTACAAATTAATGAGTTGCGCTAATTAGTCATTCCCCTGTCATCCCCGACCGGAAGCGGAGCGCTCCGGTTATCGGGGATCTCATCAATAAGACGTTTAACAAAACTTAATGATGAGATCCCCGCTCAAGGCGGGGATGACATGAAAGAGATGGTTAATTAGCACAACTCATAAATTTGTCATTTGTAATATGTAATTAAATTATACATCATGAATACCAAAACCAATTATCTCGACACCGTTATTAGCATTTTTATCATTGCCGCTCTGGTGTTGGTGCCGGTCTACTTTACTACTGACATTCAAAATAGCTTTACCATCGAAAAGCACGTCATTTTCCGGTTCTGCGTATTGGTTATGCTGGGGCTGTCGGTGGCTAAATATATTTATTATCCGGTCAAAATTAATTTACCCAAATTATTCTGGCTGCTACCCGTTTTCTGGCTGATCGCTTTATTGTCCACCATATTTTCCGTCGATCCCACCGTCAGTCTGTGGGGAATTCATCTGCGCTTGGATGGACTCTCCACCACCACTTTTTTAGCCGGTTTTTTTGTCTTATTGTATTTCTACGTTGATAGTCATGACAAAATCAAAAAAATAATCTGGGCCATTGCTCTCGGCTCCGTCATTCCCGTGCTTTACGCTCTGGCGCAAAAAATTGGTTTTGACCCTTTAAGCTGGAAAGATGTAGTTGCCGCCGAACGCGTCTTTGGCACCACGGGCAACCCCGCCTATCTCGGTGCCTACCTGATGTTTATTATTCCCAGTACCTTTTATCTGGCGACAACCTTGAAAAATAAATGGCGCCATTTATTTTGGAGCCTGCTAATTTTACAAACCCTGGCTCTGATTTTTACCTGGACCCGCGCTGCTTACCTGGGTTTCTTCGTAATTCTATTCATTTTATTATTCGGTTATTTACAACTAAATGGCCGAAAGCTACATTCTCAACTCTTAGTCGGAATATACGGCCTGTTTATTATTTTTGTTTTACTACTTAATTTTAACAGCGGTTTTGCCCAAATATTCGCCGGCAATCGCTATATTGCCCGTCTGTCCACCATTGGACAGGTCGAAGAGGGGACAGCCAAAGACCGGTTGACCATGTGGAATATTGCGGTCAATGCCATCGGGGAACATCCGGTTCTCGGTACCGGCCAGGGGAGCTATTATATGCATTTCAACGCCCAATATCCTAACTATATGGACAGTCGGCCGGAAAAAGACCGTTATTCTAATTACCCGCACAATCTGATTCTCGACTACGGTGTTTCCTTTGGTCTCTCGGGCATTATTATTTTGCTAAGTATTATCTTATCTTATCTCTACGCGGCCTGGCGACGTTTTGACCAAGTCAAATCCGTCAAGCATAAATTACTGCTGCTAAGTCTATCGGCCGCTCTTTTTGGCTATTTTGTCCAAGGGCTTTTCAATATTGACACCATTATTACTTGGTTATATTTTTACGCCTTTTTGGCCCTGATCTTGGCTGCTGTTTACCGGATTGATCAGGAAAAAGAAATTCTCGCTCAACCAGTCACCATCTTCAAACAATTTACAGTTACCATTGTCGTCATTGCCTGCTTGGCAGGTATTAATTATCTAGCGATCAATCCCGCCCGGGCCGACAAAAACTATCTCTATATCAATTACGACAATTCTCTCACCACCGATCAAAAAATTGCCTTGGCCGAGACTGCCCAGGCCCTCACCCCATATTATGAATACACTTACATGAAATTGTCCGACCTCTATCTGGCCAAAGTTGATTATGCCAATTTAACTCAAGCCAACTATTGGTACGAGGAGGCTATCGAACAAATTGATCTGGCACTTAAAATTAGTCCTCATAACTACAAAAATTATTTATCCAAAGGTTTGGTGCTTGGCAATTGGGCCAGGATCGACACCAGTAAATTAGCATTAGCTGAAGCCGCTCTGGCTCAGGCCGAGAAACTCTCGCCCGATCGCCTCGGGCTACATTATGCCTGGGGCAACATGTATCTGGATCTAAATATGATTGAACAAGCCGCCACACAGTTTAATCTCGCCGAAAATCTTAACCCCGACGTCGGTGAAACCTATTATCACCAAGCCAAAATTGCCTTTTTACAAAATAACATCACTCAGGCTGACGCCTTACTGAAGGAAGCCAAAAGTAAAGGCTATGTCTATACCGAGCTGGAATTTTATCAAACCCTCGCCACTACCGCCTACAATCTGGGCAATATAACCATGGCTGCCTACCTGGCCGAACAGGCCAATAGCATTACTCCGACGGAAAACATTGCCCTCCTGGAAATCCAATCCTACCTGGACCTCAGCCAACCGGCCCAGGCCAAAACCAAGGCCACTGAATATGTCAATCTGTTACCGGCCTTAAAGGATAAGCTAAGAGGGGTTAATTAATTAATAAAAAATGCGGTCGTCATAAGGGGGATTTTGACGACCGCATTATTATTTTATATCCAAACGATGGTAAAATCAACATATCCCATCTATCAATTAATATTTAAACTTTCTTTTAAGTTCGGGCCATAAATGCTTTCCTAGAGCAAAAGGAGTTTTAAATTCTAGATCAACCGCCCCATTGGCTACCATTGCTTTGTGGTCCCGAGAGCAACTAACATAGGGTATCACCACTATTTTCAATCCCTTCAGTTTAATACGTAACATGGTACGTTCAAAAATTTTCGCCGCCGTCCGGCCATCAATATTTTCACAAGCATGATCAGAAATACCTTTCCAGATAATATAATCCGGCTGTTTACCGTTTTGACACTGGGAAATTAATAATGATTCAATCTCCAGCGGAGAAATTCCGTCTATCATTGGCTGGCCACACTCCTCGGGACTGTACTCAGCCAGATCTTTTAGGATGTCTACCAAACGATTGATTTGCTCTTTTTTATCCCCGACCACCAATATCTTCAGTGGATTATTCCCAATTTTTTCCAGCGACTTATCAGCTATTATTTCCTTATTTTCAATCATATTACATAAAAAATAATAGATTAAAATAATCTATTATTTAGATGATATTAAATAAATATTAAGATGATATTAATTTTAGCTTAAGTTTTTGCGTTTGACAAGCGTACGGCCGGTCATACCTTCACCTGGCTCCAGTCCTAAAATATACAGCATGGTCGGCGCCACGTCGCGCAATTCAGGCACATAATCAGTCGACAATTCCTCATTGGGCGCGTATTTCTGGGCAAAATCAGCCACAATGAATGGCACTTTATTGGTCGTATGTTCCGGGTTGGGCCGGCCGGTTTTGATGTCCACCATCTCCTCGGCGTTGCCGTGATCAGCCGTCACAATCAAGGTCCCGCGCATCATTTTTACCATCTCCCACACCCGTCCCAGACAAACGTCCGTCGCTTCGCATCCTTCAATCGTCGCCGACAAATCACCCGTGTGTCCGGTCATATCCGGGTTGGCAAAATTACAAATATAGGCGTCATATAACCGTGATTTAATCTTTTGGTTCAACGCTTGCGCCACTTCCTCCACTCGCATCCAGGGGGCCTGGTCATAGGTAATATCTTCAATTGAAGGGATCAATTGTCGGGCCTCGCGAGGATATGGCTGCTCATTACCACCATTGATAAAGTAGGTAACATGCGGATATTTTTGGCTTTCGGCAATATGAAATTGTGATAAACCAGCTTTGGAAATAGCTTCCGCCAGACATTCTCCGGCCGGTTGCAGGTGGAAGGCAATGTTAGGTGGTAAGTTGGGTGAGAAAAAAGACATCGAGACAAAGTGGATCTTCGGCCAGACATGACGGGTAAATCCATGGAAATCAGCGTTAGCCAAAGCCTTACTCAATTGTCTGGTGCGGTCGGCCCGGAAATTAGCAAAAATAATCACGTCGCCATCTTCCACCGTTGTCACCGGATGACCAGCCTCATCAGTTAAAACCGACGGTAAAATGTATTCATCCGTCACTTCATTGGCATAATTTTTGGTAAACACCTCTTCGGCGCTTCGGTACATTTTCCCCTGTCCTTGCACAATCGCTCGGTATGTCTTCTCGGTGCGTTCGTATCGTTTATTGCGATCCATGGCATAGTAACGCCCCGTGATCGTGGCCAGCCGTCCCACTCCCAACTCGGTCATTTCCTTTTCCAAACGATAAGTTTGTTCAAAACCTTCCCGCTGCGGCGCGTCCCGTCCATCCGAAAAACCATGAATGTATACTTTGGACAAACCCTGTTGTTTAGCCATCTTCACCAGATTGATCACATGGTCAATATCGCCGTGTACCATGGTGCCTTTGGACAGCATGCCCAAAATATGCAGTTTGGCATTTCTTTCCTTACAGAGTTGCATGCCCCGCGCCAATTGCTCATTGGTAAAAAACGATCCATTGGCAATCGCTTGGTTGATAATGGTCAAATGTTGATGAATCACTCTCCCCGCCCCAATCGCCACGTGGCCCACTTCGGAATTGCCCGGCAAAGTCGCCGGCAAGCCCACCGCCTCCTCCGCCGCCCGCAGCAGACTATGCGGATACTGGGTGAATAGACGATCAAAATTAGGCGTATCGGCCATGCTAATTGCATTACCTCCCCACGCATGGGCGTAGCCCCAACCGTCTAAAATTAGTAGCACCACCGGTGGGTTAGCCGCTTTTGGTTTAAAAAAGTCAAAGATGGACATAGTTTTTTATTACAAATTGCGAACTAAAATTACATTTCATTAATTTGTCATTCATAATTTTAATTATATGCAAATTTACCATTAAAGTCGAAATTAACCATTGATGCCATTTATAACCTTACCCAAAAAAGAATTGGGTCGAAAGCCGGGTCGCTTCCAAATAGTTAAACAAATGAATAAAAACTAGTTGGAAGCACGCGACTTTCGACTCACGATTGATGATTTTTAAAAGGTAGGCGTACAGATATATCGAACCGTCGTCACATATGTACCCAATTCCTGGCCGTTTAGTACCTGCAAACGATAGCCGACACGAGTAGTTTGACCATCAACCGGATTAGGGTCGTAGGCTATTTCCTGAGGTGAGGTGTCAAATCCGGCCCATTTATTACCAACAAAACGATCAATCATGGCGGTCAGCAGTGAATCATCGTTGGTGGTGTACCCAAAGTAGCCATTGGTGCCACTTCCCGGCGGAGTAATCCATGGACCGGGATTAGCATTGGTAGCGGGGAAATCCGGAATATAGGCCAAGCCGGAAGCCAGCGACTGATCGAATTCAATCGTGGTCACGTAGCCATCGGTTGCGTTGGTGGAAACTACCAAGTCATGAGCGCCAATTCTGTCATCACCAGTGGTAAAGATACCGAAATCAATATCATCGCTGGTGGTCGAAATATCGGTTGTCTCGCCGTTGACCAATTGTCCCGTGCCCACTGGATCAATCGTGAAAGTCAATTGGGACTCAATCTCGGCGGTGACAATTACCAGATAGTTAATATGAACCACACCATCACCCTCTTCCAGCGGTGTCCCCGTGCCATTGTTGGATGAGAAAATATTGTAAACTACCGATTGCGGCCCCACTCCAGTTGGGTTATTGGCATTATTGATCGTAAACGAACATTGACCATCGCTATTGTCCAAACTACCGGTGAAAGGGAAAACAATCGAATTTTCTCCCGCCGCCAAAACCTTTTTGAATATATTCCACCAGTTCCAATCAGCTTTGTTTATTTTGACACCGTCTTTATAAATAATTTCATTATTAGCAAAAGTCACATCGCCGCAACTGGCCGAAACATCATCTTCGGTCAGACCCGATAGATCATATTCGCTGGAGAAACGGATCTTCACGCTACCGTTCACGGCCGGAGTGGTCATGTCAGGAGTCAAAGTGACCAAAATCACGCCACTAGCGCCAGGGGCGGAAGTCTCCAGTAAAGTGGTCGTACCACCACCGCCAATTTGTTCATCGACATCGAAGTCAACTTGGTAGGAATTGGTTGATTTATTACCGGCCGCGTCAGCGCAGCGCATAAAGACACTTTTAGCACCATCGCTACTATGGGTAACGCTGCAGTTGGTCGTGCTTTCGCAAGTGCCGCTCATGCTGTCATAGGCCACATCCAGATTGTTCCATTTGCAAGTGGCCGCATCGGCACTGGCTGCATAAATTATTAAAGATAAACCATCGGCATCGACATCTAAATATGGTGCCTCGGGATCACCGGCCACCGAACTCACGCTGGTCACGCTGGGTGCGATGGAATCGATTGTATAATTAACTGTTTGACTGCTAGTCATTTTATTATCCACTTCATCCTTGCACCTTATATATATTGTTTTCGCGCCTTGACCAGATAGGGTAGTGGTACAATCTCCCACCGCGCCGCAAGTATTGACCATACTGTCATAGGCAACATCTGTCGTATTCCATTTACATTCTGCCGCATCAGTTACGTCAAACAAGATTTGCGTCGCGCTATTGTCAGTCGTGTCATAATATGGACTAGTAGTATCGCCGGCCACGGATGTAATTGAATTAATTACCGGCGCGGTACTGTCAATCGTATAGTCAACCTGATAACTGCTGGTCGCTTTGTTACCGACTTCATCCCGACATCTCATAAATACCGTCTTGGCTCCATCACCTGACAAATTATAAGTACAATTTGCAGTGCTGGTACAAGTGTTGGCCATGGTGTCATAGGCCACATCCGACGTATCCCACTTACATTCAGTCGCGTCGGCATCGGCGCTGAAAATAGCCAATGTATTACCATCGTCCGTTCCATCTTTATATGGCGCGCTCGCATCACCCGCCACCGAAGTAATCGAACTAATACTGGGCGGAGTGGTATCAATATTATAATCCAGTTGATATGAAGAAGTGGAAGTCAGCCCCGCCGCGTCAATACAACGCATATATACTGTCTGCGCTCCTTCACCTGTTAAATTCAAAGTACAATTGGCCGTATCCGTACAACTATTAGCCATTGATCCATAGGCCACATCGCTTTCATCCCACTTACAGGCGGTGGCATCGGCCGAAGCGGTGTAAACAATCGCTGTTGAAGAATTATCCGTTCCGTCATTGTATGACGCGCTGGCGTCACCCGCTACCGACGTTATTGATGTCACTGCCGGCGGAGTGGAATCAACAGTATAATTTACCTGAGTCGAACTGGTGGCCTTATTATCAATATCATCTTTACAGCGAATATATACCGTCTTTGCCCCGTCACCAGGTAAATTGGTGGTACAATCTCCCGCCGCCCCGCAAGTGTTGGCCATCGAATCATAAGCCACATCCGAAGTGTCCCATTTACATTCCGTTGCATCGGCCGACACATCGAACAATATTTGCGTCGCGCTATTATCGGTAATGTCATAGTAAGGACTTGAAGCATCGCCCGCGACTGAAGTTATTGAATTAATCACCGGCGCGGTAGTATCAATATTATAATCCAGTTGATATGAAGAAGTGGAAGTCAGCCCCGCCGCGTCAATACAACGCATATATACTGTCTGCGCTCCTTCTCCCGTTAGATTCAAAGTACAATTGGCCGTATCCGTACAAGTATTGGCCATCGAACCATAGGCCACATCGCTTTCATCCCACTTACAAGATACTGCATCACCCGAAGCCACATAGACCACTGCCGTTGACCCATTATCCGTATTATCTTTATATGGCACGCTGGCATCACCCGCCACCGAAGTTATTGATGAAACCGATGGAGGAGTAGTATCAATTGTGTAATCCACCTGAGTCGAACTGGTGGCCTTATTATCAATATCATCTTTACAACGAATATATACCGTCTTTGCCCCATCACCAGATAAATTGGTGGTACAATCTCCCGCCGCCCCGCAAGTGTTGGCCATCGAATCATAAGCCACATCCGAGGTATCCCATTTACAGGACGTCGCGTCGCCCGACACATCAAATAGTATTTGAGTATCATTATTATCCGTAATGTCGTAATAAGGACTGGAACTATCTCCCGCCACCGAAGTAACCGAATTTATCACCGGCGCGGTAGTATCAATATTATAATCCAGTTGATATGAAGAAGTGGAAGTCAATCCCGCGCTATCAATACATCGCATGTAAATTGTCTGTGCTCCTTCACCTGTTAAACTCAAAGTACAATTGGCCGTATCCGTACAAGTATTGGCCATCGAACCATAGGCCACATCGCTTTCATCCCACTTACAAGCGGTGGCATCGGCTGAAGCCGTATAGACTACGGCGGTTGAACCATTGTCCGTATTGTCTTTATACGGTACTAATGCATCACCCGCTACTGAAGTGATTGAACTAACTGATGGAGGAGTGGCGTCAATATTGTAATCAAGTTGATAGGAAGTGTCAGCATAATTACCGGCTGTGTCCACGCAACGCATATACACTGTCTGTGCTCCTTCGCCCGCTAAATTCAATGTACAATTGGTGGTCGAAGTACAAGTATTGGCCATGGCGCCATAGGTTAAATCAGTTTCGTCCCATTTGCACGTGGCCGCATCCGCATCGGCGGTATAGACGACCAATGTGGATGAATCATTAGTTGTATCATAATAGGGACTAGTTGTATCACCAGCCACCGAAGTAATTGCCGTCACCGCCGGCCGGCTCATATCTTTTTCGACATTGAAAGAGAAAGCGTCAGTATAATTTATATCTACTCCAGCGCGGACATAAAGTGTCACTGTGCCGTTGCCCAGCGGATAATCTGTCCAGCCGGAAACATCCTCGTCATCCTGAATGGTAACATCAGACAACGGACTGGTGTCGGTGTTTATCGCAAACCAGTTGGTCTGATTCCAGGAACCGTAACAAGTGACGGTGTCCCCAGACGGAGCGTAAGTTACGCCATTACATTGGACATTGAACGCGGTGTTATTGTTGGTATTCATGTAACTCTGCGAAGTTGAACCGGCGGTCATCGTCAAATCACCTTCGGTGTAGTCGAGCGTGATCGGACCCAGGGCCGGAGTCGGGTCGGGATCGGTGGTGGATAATAGTGCGCGATATTGAATGTATTGTTGCGGGGTTGAACCAATGGTCGCCCCGAGATTATCAGTCAAATAACCGTCGGTTTGAATCATGCCAATATCATCAATCCAGAAAGTACGACCGGCATTGCCGTCTAAAAATTGAAAGGATAATTCATCTATAGCGTTTACATGGGAAGACATAGCGCCGGCGATATCAAAATATTCCCGTTGCCATTTGAAAATATCGGCATTGACGGTATATCCACCAGTGGGGAAAGTGCCGCCCGCATCCCAGCTCGCCACGGTCACCGCGCCGGTGGATTGATTGACCGATGTCACAGTTCCCTGGGCCATATATTCGGTGCCATCGTAATTTTCCCGGATGATAATTTTGTCGCCGATAAATAAGTTTGATCCTTTTTGAGAAAGTCCGTGCGTGGTGGCGTCAACGGTGAATGAAGTGTCGCCGGAGCCAGTGATTAAGTTTCCACTATCAAGTGATGCCCCAAAATCAATCGTTACCACATGAGTGCGTTTGCCGATTTCATACACTTGACGGATTTCTTCGGCGGACCGGGCGGTGTTGGACAGGCGGACTTCGTCAATTGAACCGTTAAAAGCATAGACAGCCGTGTAGGGTGAAAGACTATAAGAGCCAATATCGAAGTTGTATGAATTTGAGATGATTGCTCCCTGGGCAACGGGCCCGCCACTAAGTTGACCATCAATATAAATATAAAGATTGCTACCGTTATATATACCCACAACGTGATACCATTTATTCAACTCGGGTTGAAAACCGGAATAGGCACATTGGTAATCACCATCATAAGTCATAAAACTAAACCGATTGGTAGTAGTGCAATTTACACCGGTTTGATAATTGTATGCCAGCCAATATTCTGCTCCTTTACCAACAATAAGATCACTAGTAGTGTAAGAATTTAATTTTACCCAAGCTTCCAGTGTCATATTGGCTG
>JBAZOB010000014.1:0-26937 GCA_041648895.1 Patescibacteria group bacterium | reverse complement strand
CTGACATAAAAACAATCCTCGCAATAATCCACCGTAAAACACCAATAACAGTTCCGACAGTTAGCCACTCCATTGCTATAATCACAATTCTCATTGCCAAACTCCGCCCGCGCCAGCTGCGGCACGACACTATACAACTCGGCATACTGCTCAAAAAACGGCTTACTAAAATCAAACTCCCGCCCAAAAGATAACGGATCCCACCCGTCCGAATACCACTGACTTGTCCCATACACCGGGAAACTAACCCTCGGCGAAAAATGCGAAATAATCATCTCCCCCGACAAATCGCACTTTCTCTTATACAAACTGCGGGCATTGCGCCAGGCCAGCCGCCGACGCGACCGATCCACCGGACACAACCTTGGCTCTTGCACCCCCATCTTTTCATAAAACCTCCGGTCATCATCGGTTATCTCAAACTCCTGCCCACATTCAATACATTTAGTCATGATTAACCCTTGCCTTATAATGCCGTATAATACTACCTATTACCATTATAAACATTATCGTTTCCGCCACCATCCCCCCATACGATCCCACCAGTAGATTATAAACAAACCAAAAAATATTCGCCGGCAAAACTATCCAACGCATTTTTTGCACATCCATCTGCCAATTAGCCACCGCAACAAAACCCACCGCCAACATCGGCAACAAACTCCACCACCCCTCCTGCGACCACCAAGCCAAAACTATAAAAAATAACAGCCAGGCATACAAAACCACCGGCCGCCCGATCCAATTATCTTCCCGCTTAAAATAAAAAAACAGTGATTTAGCAGCATTGGCCGCAATCATCACCGCTCCCGTCCACGCCCCCAAAAACAAAAAATGTCCCGCCCACACCAGTAAAAAAATAAACTGCCATCCCAAAATTCGCTTCCGGGTCGGCAAATAAAACGCCAACGCATACCCGCTAAACGCCAGGATCGCCACCAATTGTATCAAAAAAATATTCAATTACTCTCCCAAATATAGACACTCATCAGTGTACTCCTACAATATGGACTTCCGGTAACATTCCTCACAATACACCTTCTCTTCTCTATCTTGAGAATACGTTGTCTCAAACATATTATTACATCTTCCCTCATGCTCACATTTCCCACTGTTACTTGTTAATTGTTCACTGTTCACTGAATTACCCTCACACATACACTGCCTCTTCCACAATCGCCGCGGATTTCTCATAGCCATTCTATCCAGATAACGCACCTCCGGATGGCGCCGCGGTATCGGTAAATTATGTTCAATGTACCAAGCCAGCTCCTGAGCCATAATTTTATATGGACGGCCCGAAATATCACAGCTCAGAATTCCTGCCAAACAAGCCTCAATTTCCTTGTCCGCAGCCACGTTCAATTTCGGATCATAATTTTTGATCTCCTTCGGCTGGTAATAAGACCCGCTATATTGCAAACCATAATCCTCATCCTGCCAGGTGGCACCCAATTTGATAGCCTCATCGCGACTAAGTGGATAATACTCATTAGCAATCGCTTCGTTATAACCAAACGGCGCCAAACTCAGCGGAAAAAACTCACCCCAATCTCCTGCCTGTTGCATTTGTTCCACAATCCGTGTCACCAATTTCTGATAATCCGCTTTTGTGTACTGCTTATTCAGCACACAATAATTCTTTTTCTTTAAACCCACACAGCCAAACAGGTCATGTGAATTATTCATGCACAATATACAGTAAGTTAGATCCACCACACCCGTCCAGCACCACCCACAAAAAAGCAAATTCCGTCCCACCGCTCCCGCCGAAAACGACTCATATATCCTTTCTCCCGCCCCGCCACTCACATCATAAATATCCCGACTGGCCACCGGCGTCAAAATACAATATTTGGCATCCTCCAAATTCGCCCCATCAAAACAGTGTCGAGCATTCTTACAGTTATTCAAATAATTACCACTACAATTCTCACAATTATTCATCGTGGCATAAATACGCGGCTCAGCCAAACCCACCTCTTTGGCCCACTGATATGACTCTTTAATCATATCTGATGTCAACGACCACCCCTCCACTTTCCTTTGCCATTCCGCCGGACTAAGTGGCTGATTAAAATAATAATACTCTTTATGCCGTAAATTTGTACAACCAAAACAATGATGACAATTCTTCAAAGCATACGAAAAATAGCAGTCCTGACAATCACTACCATCCTGACAAAAATAATTTTGGTAACATTTGGTGCAATCAACACACTGATAACAATACTCACACTCCTTTAACCCCAAACCATCAACACAATTCTTACAAGAAAAAGAATAATCCACATAATAACAATCTTCCGAGAGATCGGTCGCAAACGTCATATAACAATTTTTATCGGCATAACTCTGATTGGTATAATCACTATTCTCACAACTCACATTCATCAAAGCCAATTGCGGCACCCGAGACATCAATTCTTTAAACTGCACCCAAAATGATTTCCCCAAATCAAAATCCTGTCTATATTCCAACGGATCCCATTTGTCACTCCACCAACAATCAGCGCAATATACGGTATATTTTTTATCAGGTGAATAAATAGATAAAACTGCCTGTCCGCAAAGATCGCAAGAACGTTTATACAAATGCCTCTCATTCCGCCACGCCAATCTCCTTTGTTCTCGGCAACCAGGACACAACGTCGGCGCCGGAATCAAATATTTCTTTCCTCGCCCGTCCGTAGCCTCGCGCGAAGACGGGCCAAACTCGGGTGACACTTTATCCAAAAAAGCCAGGTCCTCATCCGTCACCACAAAATCATTACCGCATTGTTTACAAACCTTATTTTCCATTTTTTCCCTTTCTCGCCAAAACATTGAATGCCATAAAATAAGCCGAAAAATCAGCCATCTGGGAATTTTCATTCAACATTTCCTCACAAACCAGTTCGCGCAGCCGGCACAATTCCTTCAATCGCCCTTCCCGCCACCGCCCATCCCCAATCGAGAGATCCATCAATTCCAGCATCCGTTCCAATGCCCCCCAGAACATTTTCTTTTGCCCCTTCTCCTTCCATTTCTTCGCCCGCCCGTATTCACTACCAATATTGGCCATCTGTTCCGCCAGCGACATTTCGCCCCACCTTCCATCTTGTAAACTAATATGACCCACCTAAACCTCCACCAATTCCATTACAATTTCTTCAACCTTACCCCTAATCACTGGATCTTCCACGTCACGTGAGCGGTTATTCTGGTTTGGCCGCACATTGATCATGGAATCATATTCCAGCCGATCCGGCATTGGTAAATCAGGATAAAGGTTTATACCCCAGAGATTGGCCTGTTCTGATCCATTTTCCAATAAGAAAGCCTCCTCATCAGCATGCAAATCCGCTCCCAAAGCCATAACTTTCCTTTCAATATCCACCACCCCCTTCACCATATCACCGAACCGCCAGGACGCAATCTCCCGCAACCGTTCTCGAGTAATTTTTTCTTTAATCAATACAATATCTTCCATTTTCCCTCTAATAATTTGTCATTAGTAATTCCCCATTTGTAATTATATCACTACCTTCCGGTAACACTCCTCACAATAAACCTTCTCCAATCTATCAGGCGCATACGTCGTCTCAAACATATTAATACACCTTCCCTCATGCATACATCCCTCACTTGATCCTTGATCCTTGCCACTTGATACTTTCCCCTCACACATACACTGCCTCTTATACAACTTCCTCGGATTCCGCCTGGCAAATCTCTCCGCAAATCTCGTCTCCGGATGTTTGGTCGGTATCGGAATTCCCTGTTCCAGATAAAAAGCCAGCTCGCGCGACATTATCTTATACGCTTTGCCCGTCACTTCACACTTCAAAACCCCATCCAATAGCTTCTGTCTTTCTTCATCATTACCAATATAATCTTTGATATTATCTTTTGGCTCATACGTCTCCCCCTCATATTTTTTCGAATAATCCTGATCCAACCACTTGGCGCCAATTTTGGCCGCCCCCTCTTTGTCCAAAGGGAAATAATAATTGGCAAAAGTTTCATTGTAAGCAAACGGACTCAAAGTCACCGGGAAAAATTCTCCCCACTCCCCCTTATTTTGCATGTGCTCAATAATTTTTGCTGCCAATTTATCATATTCTTCTTTCGAATATTGCTTATTCAAAATACAATACTGATTCTTTTTCAGCGACACGCAGCCAAAAATATCCTGGCAATTCTGACAATTATCAGCATAGTAAACATTGGTCGAATTGTAGCTAGCATGACAAAAAGCACAATTAACACCCCTGGCCATGCCATGTATTTCATACAAATTTTCCGCCGGTCGGCCTATTCCAAAACAATCATGGCAATTAACCGCATTTTCACCAATATCAACATTCATGCAATTTTCCGACTTCTCAAAATCATATACATTAAAACAATCTTTCAAATTGGTTATTTCGTCCCCGGTTGAATTTTCACAATTCTTCTGGTGAGAAAAAACATGCACTGAATTTTTTACCATCTCCCAGAATTTTTTCTTATCATTATTTACCACCTGCCTTGAACCCAAATCAGGCAACATTTTTTCATATTCTTCTTTGGTGTATTGCTTATTACCTATACAGTATTCCTTGTTGCGCAAATTAACACACATATAACAATTCTTACAATTGCGACAATCATACAAAAAACTACTTTCCGAACAATCAGCCGAATGCATCGAATATTTAGTCTTATAAGAATTATCCATGGTGTCGCATTCATAACAATATTGAGACTTCATATAAACAGAATCACAATCAATGCTATTGGCCGAATCAAGATTGTGTCGGCCATACATCACGTTTTCACAAGAAAAAGTGGCATAAACCAAATAACAATCTTTATTCCATCCGGAATGATTAGCATAATCACTATTCTCCGAATTGTCGTTCAATAAATTAAGACGCGGTGAAGTCTTTTGAATCTCCGCCAATTGTGCAAAAAATGGTCGGTCAAAATCATAATCTTGCCGATTATTTAACGGATCCCACCCGTCCGACCAAAAACATTCCTGACAATAAACCGTGTATGGCGAATCCTGATGATAAAGCGACACCATCTGTTTCTTACACAAATCACACTCCCGATTGTACAGCACTCTTTCATTCCGCCAAGCCAGTCTCCTTTGACTCCGGCAGTCAACGCACAAAGTCGGGGAGGGAATACTAAATTTTTTCCCATCAAAAGTCGGCCCGATCTTCTGATAAAAATCCAGATCTCCATCCGTCACCGTGAAATCATTCGCACATTGTTGACACTTTTTTTGTTCCATAATTTATCGAAATTATTTATTAATATATTCAACAATCCGCCCCGCCACCACCTCCGGCGCCAGATCAGTATTATCAATCACCAGACTCTGTGCGAACGGGATTTTGGTATAAAAATCATATTTTTGAAGCACCGACTCCAGTTTCTTGGGGTCTTTCAGTTTACCATATTTCTGACGGGATTTACCCTGCACTCGCTGCCGCAAAACCTGTATATCAGGTACCAAATGTACACATTCAATCTCCACTCCCAAAGCCCGCAATTGCCCAAAATAATCTCCCAGTGTGTCATTTTCAATCCCATGAGCGTAACAAAATGTCATTATCACCCCCTCAACTTTGTTCCTCACCGCCGCGGCAATTACCACTCTCCGTAACTCCTGCACCACCCGAAAAAAATCCTCGTTATCATAATCCAAAACCGCCTCTACTAAATCATTAAACAAATGATTGTGCAGAACCCCATACCCCGTCAACTTCGCCAACTCTTTAGCCACCGAGAGCTTCCCCGCCGCCGGCGCCCCATAAATATAAACCAGTTTCATTTTCTCCTCCATATTTCCAGCTAAGAAATTTTTTTATTTTTTACCGTTACTCATCTTTACTCAAATTACTTCTTTCCGATAACACCCCTCGCAATAAACCTTTTCCTTCCCACCAGGATCAAACGTCGATTGCAACTCCACCCCGCACCGATCACACTGACGGGTGAATAGTTTTCTCGACCGCCTCTGACTAAACCTTTCTTTATATCTTACCTCTGGATGTTTAGACGGAATCGGCAATCCATGTTCGATATAAAAAGCCACCTCCTGTGAAATCACCCGAAATGGCTTACCACTGACTTCACATTTGATCACTCCTTTCAACAATTCATCCAGCTCAAGTTGCGCGTTACTATTTTGATTAGGATCATAGTTATCAATACTTTTTGGTTGATAAAACGGCCCCTCATATTTCAAACCAAAATCCTCATCCTGCCACTTGGCCCCCAACTTCACCGCTTCATCTTTGGTCAGCGGATAATAATCCTGGGCCATGGTTTCGTTATAACAATAATCACTCAATTCATACGGCAAAAATTCACCCCACTCCCCCCTTGCTTGCATATGTTCAATAATCTTGGCTACCAATCTTTCATACTCTTCCTTAGAATACTGTTTGTTCAAAATACAATATTGTTTCTGCCGTAACCCCACACAACCAAACAGATTAGCCACACTGTTATAACAATTATCACAATAAATCAAATCGCGAGCATTCTGATAACAATATTTACTAAACAAAACCCGATAAACATTCTGACCCAAGGAATTACCAAAATATGACAACTCTACATTAAAACCATATTTTGTCACATCATAGCAATCCTTGGCGTCAGTCACCAAACAACTACAATTATGCAGATTCTCACCACCCACTATTTCATAACAATTATGACAGTTTTTGCTATTCGCTATATAATCTCCAACACAATCCTCCACATTAACCAAACTGGCGTATTTATGTGGGATACTTGCATACAACTGATTCATTTTGGCTAGCATTTGGACAATGCTTTCCTGTGTAAATTTATATTTTGTCATTAATTCCTCAAACTCTGACTTTGTTTTCTGTTCATTAAAAACACAATACTGCTTATTATTGAGCTCCACGCAACCAAAACAATTCTGACAACCTCTTAAATTACGAGCAAAATAAATATCTCGACAATCATGACAATCCTGGCAAAAAAAGGCGCGATATAAATTAGTTCCTTCTACACATTGATAACACCATTGCGAATTTGTCAGATTTAAACAATCACAGACATTTGTTGCTGAATATGTTGAATCACAATAATATAAATTCTCTCCTTCCACTCCAAAAGATAAATAAGCATTTTTTACATTGTGAGCACCATTCACAAAATCAGCATTTTCCATTGTACTGGTCAGTACCGCCGCATGCGGTTTAGGCACAGCTAACTGCAACTCTCTTAGTTGTTCAAAAAATCCTCTTGAGAAATTAAATTCACGTCCAAAATGCATCGGATCCCAATCATCCTTCTCATATTCGTCAACCTGATAAACCTTATACGGCGAATTAGGCGCATAAGATGAAATAATATCCACACCAGTTTTATCACACTTACGTCGATAAAGTTGACGAACATTCCGCATTGCCAAGCAATGTCTCATTCGGCATTCCGGACAATCATTCGGCGCCGGAATCAAATATTTCTTCCCCCCAAACTCCGGCGCCACCTTCTGATAAAACGCTAGATCTTCATCCGTAACCTCATAATTAACACCGCATTGTTTACAATTTTTATTTTCCATATTATGTCTATTAATTTCCAATTTTCAATTTACAATTTTCAATGAATTTCAAATCACAATTTCCAATTTCCAAACGATATGATATCTAATTGAAAATTGATCATTGGAAATTCATTGAAAATTGTAAATTGAAAATTGGAAATTTACTCAATTATACCAAAAAAGACGTCAAAAACGTCTTTCTAGTAATTAGTCATTAGTAATTTGTAATTATATATTAAAGAATCGGTGCCGAAAAATTATCCTCCTTGAGTTTCTCCACAATCTGCAACTCTTTCGACTTCTCTTTACTAATTTCCCCTTCCGCTTCCGCTCGCGACTTACAATAAGTGCTACGAGTATGCTCCACAATCTGTTGTTTAAATCCGGCCGGCGCTTTCGGTACCAACAACGTCTTGGCTGAAAAAGCCTCTTTAACCTCATCATCAATCGACAACTTAAGATAAATTTCCGCCACCCCCAAGTTAACAATATCGTCCGCTTTAAACCGCGGCGCGAACTCCCGCTCCATCAGCTTGGCATCTTCCTGTCCCACCCGAAAAGAAATAATCGAGCCCACATTGCCAAACACCGTCTTGCGCACCACATCCGAAAGCTGCGACACATACTGATGCGCCATGGTCAAACTCAACTTATATTTCCTCGATTCCGACAAAATATTAGCAAAAGTATCGGTGGCAAAATTTTGAAACTCATCCACGTAAAGATAAAAAGGCACCCGCTGATCACTGGGCACATCCGCCCGCGCCAACGCTGCCTGATAGATTTTGGTAATAATCATCGAACCCAAAAGGGAAGTATTTTCCTCACCCAAAATACCTTTTGGTAATTTTACCAACAGAATTTTTCGATTGTCCATAATTTCCGACATCACCAGTTTATTATCTTCCTGTCCCACAATATTCCGGATCAATTGATTGCTAACAAACTGACCAATTTTATTCAAAATAGGCATAATCGCCTCACTATCAAAACGTTCCGACCAACTGGCAAACTCATTGGTCCAGAAATTTTTCACCACCTGATCATCAATATGTTTAATCACCTCTTGCCTAAAATCACGATCAGTCAACAAAAGTAAAATTGACATCACCGACGCGCTGGGAGCATCCAGCAAGGCCAACACCGTCATCCGCAACACATGCTCCAGACGCGGACTCCAGTTGGCGCCAAACACTTTTTTAAAGATCTCAATAAACCCAATCGCCACCTGCTGCCGATACTTAGGATCAACTTTCTCAATCGGATTAAACGATATCGGCCACTCCTCATCCGCCGGATTAAAATAAACCACATCTTTGATCCGATGTTCCGGTATCCAGGGCATAATATCTTCAATCAAATCCCCGTGTGGATCAATCACGCACACCCCATCACCATTCTCAAAATCAGTTTTTATTAATAACTCTTGTAATTTTGATTTACCCGAACCAGATTTACCAATCACATACATATGGCGGGCCCGATCTTTACGCTTAATACCAAAAGTCTCATTAATATTTCGATAATTAGTCTGGGCAAAGGGACACAATTCCTCTTTCAGCGTATTTTCCGGTGTGGGCAAACCGAGCGGCGGCTCCGCCTTCGGCGCCAAAACTTTATACAAATTAGGCACCTGATCAGTATTGCGGGGAAAATGAAAAAACGTCGCGATCTCACCTGCCGTCAAATAATACGATTTATTACCAAAACCCAACCCTTGAATATGCTCCAGTTCGGCCACAGTACATGATTTGATGGTATGTTTAAATTCATTAAATTCACTTTCTAATTTGGAAAAAACTTGCGCGATCGGTTCCAATTTAACTTGCGCGCTAGAGTAACTATCCGAAAATAAAATTAAATCAATTTCCGTCATAAAAAGCGGCATCCTATTCTTCTGATCGCCCGCCGCGTAAGCCCGCGACTTCACTTCCGCCGAGGCCTTCTTGGAAAAGATCTTTTCCACCACGTTCACCCCTTCCACCAGCCTTTTGCCCACCGTTTTGACACTACGTCGCAAACGAAAACCAATACTGTCTGAACTAACCGGCTTCACTTTGACCTGAAAATAAAAACTGTCCTGTTGTGACAATTTATTAAACTGATTGAAAAAATCGTCCAACAAAACCCCTTCAATCTGATTAAATAGCAAAAACGGATAATGATCCTCATGTTTCAAACGCAAATTCACCCGCGCCAGATTATTTACTCCCTTACTAACCATATCCCGACGGATCGGATTAATTTCAAACCGGGGAAAAACCGAGTAAATCTGATTCTCCAGCGCCGGAAAATACATTGCCGGTACCTTTACCGTATAAAAAATACGCTTCTGGATTACGTTCAACCCAAAAGCGAATGGCACACTACGCAACAATTTATGACAGGAGTTGAGAAAATCATGAAAAACCTCCACCGTGTACTGTTGGTTCTGAGGCATCACTACAATATATTCCCCCACCGATTGTCTCCCCTGCTCCATATATTTTGCCATTAATTAAGTCTTTACAATAACAGAAAACAGCCAAAATATCAACGGCCAGAAAACGGGTTTTAAGCATTTACCAATAACAAATTACAAATGACTAATTGGAATAGTCATATATCATTTATTTTAATTATATGGCTAGCCATAAAACTTACCATTATTAGATAGATCCACCATAACACCTCCGGCCAAACATTCGCTGCCATTAATTAAAATAAATGATATATGACTATTCCAATTAGTCATTTGTAATTTGTTATTGGTAAATGCTTAAAACCCCAACCTAAACTTTATTTCCTCCACCACCCCCGACCCCAACACCTCATCATATTTTTCCAAAATAATCATCCGCAACATTGATAACTCCATCAAATACCCCGAAGTAGTCACCCCCACCGTCAATTTACCATGAGAAAATTTCAAGGCTTTAGTCTCAGGCAAGTATTTCTTATCAATTTCCACAATCACCCCATCCCACGCCGCGCACACCCGCAAACTAATCAATTGCTCCCTCGTCAACGACGTTTTCCCGCCATACTTACTATTTAAAATATCACCAATTTTTTTCATAAACCCAATATAATCATTAATTACGAATGACAAATTATTAGATTACGAATTGTGCGAATTGTATTTGGCCCTCATATAATTTTTTTGCGGACAACCTGTCTGAGCGTTAATCATAGTCCCGGTCCGACAGCAGCGAGTTTTGGGAGCTAAAAAATTATATGAGGGCCAAATACAATTCGCACAATTCGTAATCTAATAATTTGTCATTCGTAATTAATTTAAACTTCAATAACATTATATTCCCCCGCCTTATCAATTCCTTCCAACGAAGTCGTCGTCAAAATCACCTGATATCCGCCCACATAATCCATCACCCGCCCCCGATTATTATGATCCAGTTCGGAAAAAATATCATCCAACAACAAAACCGGCTTAATCCCCGTCACCTCGTAAACATATTCCCCCTCCGACAATTTAAGCGACAACAATGTCATACGCAATTGCGCCCGTGACCCCCAATCCGCCATCACCACTCCATTCATTTTTACCACCAAATCTTCCCGATGTGGACCCGCCATGGTTGTTCCATAACGTAATTCCCTTCCCCGCTGACTACTCAAAATTTCCCTCAACTCTCCCTCCAGATCACCACTCCGACAAGTTTGTTCATAATAAACTTCCACCTCTCCCTGGCCACCGAACAAGCCATTATAAAAATCACCCACCCGAGTGGCTACAAAATCAATCAGCTTTCTTCTCTTGCCAATAATCACGCTCGCCAAACTTGCCCATTTGGTATCCCAAAACTCCAATTCGTTTTGATTGGTTTGTTTGGCTGCCAACCGCTTCAAAACCTTATTCCGGTTGGCCACCACCTTCTTATATACCGCCGCGCAATAAGCATAATCACTATCCGTGGCCGACAAAACCAAGTCCATCCACCGCCGTCTCAAGGCCGGTTGAGTAAAAAAACTATCAATTTCATCCGGCGAAAAAATAACCACCAATAATTTACCCAACACGTCCAAAGCCCTCACCACCACGCCATCTAACCGCAATTCCTTTTTAAAATCATCCCCCGACCCCAATATCAATCTCACTTCCTCATCAATATCCACCTCACCCCGACTATACTTTGCCATTATTTTAGCAAAATCCGCCCCCTTATTTATCAGCACCCGATCTTTATTAACACGAAAAGATTTCGTCGTCGCCAAAACCGTAATGGCCTCCAAGATATTTGTTTTTCCCCGCGCGTTTTCCCCCACCACCGCGTTAACCCCCGGCCCAAAACTAAAACTGGCCTCATCATAACTCCGCCAGTTTATTAATTGAATATTATTTAAAAACATAAAAAAATTACGAATGACAAATTACAAATTACAAGATAAAGACATTTAAATTTGTATATGTCATTTCATTAATTAAAACCCAAGCGTCTCAATATCACGGTCATTAAACAGCGCTCTTTTAATTAATGAAATGACATATACAAATTTAAATGTCTTTATCTTGTAATTTGTAATTTGTCATTCGTAATTTTTTTAGTCTTTCACCGGCATAATAATATATCGATAATTATCATCATTGACCGGTTTAATCAGCCCCGGCTTTAATTTATCCGTCATCTCCAACACCACATTCATCGCGCCAACCACATTCAAAACATCCGACAAATAACGAGTATTAAAAGTAATCTCACCCCCCACCCCCTCTACCTCCACCCCAATATTTGACACATTTTCACCCAACTGACCCTTGGACATTGACACCAATCTATTTTTATCCTTATCTACCACCAATCTAATTTTTTGCGATTCTCGCGAAAAAACCGCCGCCATCTTGGCTCCGGACAACAATTCTTTCGTTCCCACCATCACTCGCGTCACGTAACTCTGGGGCATTAACCCTTCATAAGCTGGATAGTTTCCTTCAATCAACCGCGAAACAATTTCCATCCCTTCTAAACCAAAAAGTATTTGATTGTCAGCCACCAACAAACGCACCTCACCTCCCACATTTCCTAACAATCGATACAACTCCTGAATTGTTTTGGTGGGTACAATCACCGCAAAACCATCACTAGCTGGAGTTTCCAAATCAACAATCTTTTCCGCTAGCCGATAGCCATCCGTCGCCACCACCTTCAGTTTATTGCCTTCAACTTTAAACAGCACCCCGGCCAAAGTTGGATTAGTCTCTCCAATCGCCGCCGCGAACACCACCTTACTCACCGCGTCTTTCAGCATCTCCACATTCAATTTTACTTCCACTCCATTTTTTATGGCGGGAATAATCGGGAATTCCTCGGCTGATAAACCATTTATCTTGGTTGAATAATGTTCACTATTAAGTTTAATCAACTGATTTTCCACCTCTAATTCAATATTTTCATCAGTATTGTTATTAACATAATCAGTAAAAACCCGGGCTGGAATAGTAATCTTCCCCTGAGTCTCAATCTTAGCCCCTACCCAATAATTTACTCCCATTTCCAAATCCGTCGCCGATATCTTCAATCTTCCCTGATCAGTCTGTAATAATACATTACCCAAAATCGGCAAAGTACTAGAAGTCGTTACCACCCGACCTAAAGCCGACAACGCCTTGGCTAAATTTTCTCTCACGCACGATAATTTCATATCACTTTTTTTAACTAGTTATATTTCCGAAAATATACCATCATATTACATTTATAATATTTATCCCTATAAAATTCAATCCTTGACTTTATTAATTAAAAATTACGAATACTTTAGTTAATATTTTATTTATTCTTAGCATTTCTAATTTTTAAAAAGTTTCCCACTCTTCTTTTCTATATAAATTAATTTAACTAGTAATAATAGTAATAGAGCCTGTGCAAAGTGTGGGTAATTTTTAATGTTAATTTTATCTTCAACTATTTTCACCTCATTTTTAACTGTTATTAAGCTCTTTATTCACGGGATAAAACTTACTACTTACTGTGGTTTTCTGGGGCCGTTTTTTTCACCTAGTTAATATTTGGCAAATTTATTAACAATTTACCACTGCTTATCCACCAACTATCCCCCAATTATACCCAGCTCTAAGCAGTAATATTGATGCACCTTTTATTCGAGAAAAATAACTGTGTATAAAAATGGGGAAGAATAGTGGGAAAAAATAACTGAACCATATAACCCATTAGCACATCAAATATCCAATTGCTAAATTATTTCCGAATAACTGCCTCTATATTTAAATATAAAAAAACACGCCTCGCGCGTGCCTTAAATAATAAAAATAACTCTTAATTGTCATCCCCGCCTTGAGCGGGGATCTCATATGTAACACGTTTATTACATTCTTGTTGATGAGATCCCCGCTCAAGGCGGGGATGACAGGGGAAATGACTAATTCACACCACTCGTAAATTATTCCATATACAGCATCTCTTTAATCTTGGAAATCCCCGTCAGTAGTTCCTCGTCTTCTTTCATTAATTTTTCAATTTTCTCATAACCGTGCATGATGGTGGTGTGATCACGCCCCCCCAGCACCAACCCAATTTTGGGATACGACAAACTTAACTCTTTACGCATTAAATATATCGATACCTGCCTGGGCAATACTATCTCCTTATTTCTCTTTTGACCAACAATCTCCCCCTGAGTTAAATTATAAAATTTAGATACGGTGCCAATTATTTTTTTATGAGTAATGGCTTTACGGTTGGGATTGTTCAAAATCGAATTCAAAATCTCATCCACTATTTGCTCGGTCGGCTGTTCATTGTGAAATTGACAGTGGGCGATCAATCGAGTCAGCGCCCCCTCCAGCTCACGAATATTGTGTTGAATCGATATCGCCACTCTTTCTAAAATTTTGTCAGCAAATTTAATATTTGATAATTCAGCTTTATGCTGCAAAATCGCCAGGCGCGTTTCCAAATCGGGCGGCTGAATATCGGCAATCATGCCCCACTCAAATCGGGAAGATAATCTTTCTTCCAAAGTGGCAATGGCCCGGGGTGGACGATCAGAACACAATACTATTTGACTGCCCGATTCGTATAAATGATTAAAGGTATGAAAAAATTCTTCCTGCGTCTGCTCCTTACCCGCAATAAATTGAATATCATCCACCATCAAAACGTCAATGGATCGATATTTATTTTTAAACTCGTTTACTTTCTTAGAACGAATAGCCGTGATTAACTCATTGGTGAAACTTTCGCTCGGGCAGTACACCACTTTTTTGTCTTTAAAATGAGTTTTAACCGCGTTACCAATCGCCTGCATGAGATGAGTCTTACCCAACCCCACTCCTCCATACAAAAATAGTGGGTTATACGATCCGCCCGGATTCTTAGCCACCGCTAAACTGGCCGCATGCGCCAGGCGATTATTGGTCCCGACAATAAAATTATCAAATGTATAACGAGTGGAGGGTCTTTCAAAAGCCGTCGCCGGCATGGGGACATCTTCTTCCACCTTAGTTTTGGCGAGTTCAGTATTTTTTTTGGAGACGGAGCTAACTTTATAAATAATATTTTTTACATTGGGACTGACATGGCGGCAGGTACGTAAAATTTCTTCGTGGTATTTATTCTCCAACCACTCTTTGGTAAAAATATTGGCCACTCCCACCACCAACACCTCATCGGTAAAATCCAAATAATTGGTACTACGTAGCCAAGTTGTAAAATTTGCTTTGCTCATGGTCACTTCCAATTGGCCAAGAGTAGTTTGCCACAGTTGTTTACCGTCCATATTTTTTGTTTGTTAGAAAAAAAGACAAAAAAAAGAAAATTCGTCCACGAAAATTTTCCTTTATAACTAAAAAGTTCACCTCCAATTTTTATATTACTTTAGTGGCGTTACGTTTGTCAAAAATAAGTCCCTGTGTTAAAAATTACGAATTATATTAACTAACCGTCACCGTCACCGTTGAGGTATAATTTCCCGGCACAGTAGCTATCGGCACATAAAGACTAAAATCGCCATCAACCACAAAATTCCCCGTGCCATTACCATTGCCGGCCGTGGCCACATTAATCGGCGTGGTATTGGAAAGCTGTCCGCCGCCCAAAATAATGCCGGCGGTACTCTCGGCATAGATGGCCGCGACGTTTTGTGAAGTCATGGTTAAATTATCAATCGTCATCACATGACCCAAGCCATCACTAAAATCCGTCGCCGTGGCCGTTACTGACCAACCCCCTCCGGCGCCGGTATAGTCACGAATATACATATTGCCAAAACTACCAGTGGTTGGACCAGGCGCGTCATCCATATTAATTGTGGAGAGCGAAAAATTAGGATCAATCTCCAAATTCAGGCCATGATTGGAAATAGTAATATTGGGCCAAAAATAAGTCGCGTCCGGATAAATTACTTGCCCACTCACCACATCGATCATCCGAAAATAATAAGTAGTATTGACCAAAGCATTATTTTCCTGCAAGCAAAAATCATACTCCGCCGCCGCGTAAGCACTGTGAGTATAACTGGAAGCCGCCGTCCCCGACTCCACAAATGGCCCAAAGGTGTTGGAAGTGGACAATAATAAACTCGGCACCAAAGTGTCATCTGTTCCCCCGCCATTACAATAAGCCCACACCGCTCCCGATCCAATCTCGCCCACGTCAGTAAAATTAACCGCGTCGCTGGAAAACTGCAATCTTTTTCGGCCGGTTTGGCTCGCCCCATCCGTCTCAATCACCGTTTCGCGCAAGCGGACCTGATTGTGATTATACATTCCCGTCGGTGTCGCCTGCTCCCCCCCGAGGGCCACATTGGGTGTCAAACTGGCCTGATCATCATACCACCGCCAACTCCTCGTCAAGGCGTGATAGATGACCGGTGTGTAGGTATCAATAATAAAATTACTGGCATTAATAATTCTAAATCGATCCGTCCTATTTCCAGAACTGTTTCGATAAGTATACACTTCTACTGTGTAATAATTACCCGACCCCACATTAAATGATGGCACACTGTCAGTCCAACTAACTGTCATATATGAACTACTATCAATTGGATTGGGGGAAGTAGTCGTATGAATTAAATTACCATCAGAATTATATATTTTTAAACGTGGATACCATTCCTTTTTTGATGTATTACCATAAATACTAAAATTCCACGTCCCGGCCGGCAAAGTAATATTGCTAGGAAATAATGTTACTGCCCATCTATCAGAAGATGTTCCATTACTAAACTGTCCTTCTCCTGTAAAATTTCCACTTTCAGAATAAGTATTATTGGCTCCGCTATAGCTATCCTTTAACCAGCGATATGAACTACCCAGAGTATCATGATATTCATTGGTAAAATATCTAGTAGTCGCTGCCTGAACATTATTCCAGGAGATTATTAATATGAACAAAATTAGTAATATTTTTATATTTATTTTCATTTTTGACTAAAAAGAGAATTAAAAAATCCGCTTTTTTTAATTCTCTTAATAATTATTAGAAAGATGTCATTACTTTTTATTTTTCTTTACCTTTCTATTGGCAGCTTTACGTTTGACGGTTTTTTTATTATTTTTTACTTCTTTCTTAATTTTAGAGTTATTTTTTGACACTTTTTTAGATGAATAAACCCAGCTAATAAGTCCCACTACCACAATGGCGATTAATAATATTAATTTCCAGGGCAAAACCCAGAAAGTATATACCTTCTGCACCGGAGCTACCCCTTCTATTTGGCTAGTAATAGTCAAGTTATATGGACCAAACCACAAAGCCTTTTCAATCGCTTTTTCTGGGGTTATTTTCTTACCTGGAAAAATCGAACCATTATCCAATGAATTAGTCGAGGCTTCCACGTGACCAAACCAATTGCTATTTACGCTCACATCAGTATCGGGCGAGATTTGCACGTTACCTTCATTGATTAAATCGTATTTTAGATTGTATTTGTAAAACAAAGACCAGACTGAGGGGTAATATCCGGCCACCTCAATATTGTCAATGCTAGCTTTTTTAACTACTTCTCCCGGGACTGTTTCATAAATTCGCACGCCTACTCGAGTTTTAATGTTTAACTGTTCACCTTCTTTGATGGTTTTATTTTCTATAATAATTCCACCAATATGTTCGCCCGGTTCAGTCTCGGCTGGAATATCAATGGTAAAATCAACCACGCGTTGCTCATTTGGGGCCAAATCCAATTCACTCTCCGACAACTTTACCCAGGCGCCCACATCATCTTTGTTTTCGTCTTCATTTTCCAAAGCGAAAGCGCCGTCAGCAGTGGTAAGAGCGTCAACCGGATATATCTTGATTGATAAAGGTGTATTTCCCGTATTTTCCACCACCACTTGATCATGGTGAGTATTGCCTTTATCTACATTGTAAATATACCAGTATTTAGTCAATTCATTTTCACCGTCCCAGTTGGCCGGGTAAATAGCCATTTCACCATCTTCTGCCGCCAGCGCCAGATTGGGTAACAACAGTAGAGAAAGAATTAACAAAATTTTTCCAATATTTTTTATCATAAAAATAATATTTATCCTTTAGTATATAATAACTTGATCCTTGATCCTTGATCCTTGTCACTTAATTTTCTATGACACCGTCTCAGTCACGGTCGCGGAGTAGGTGGCTGGTACCGTCGAGACATCCACAAATAAACTCAAGGCTTCATCTTGATCATAGCGCCCCCGGCCGTTGCCAGCCGTGGCCGTCATCAATGAGGCCGGATCAGCGGTACCGGTATAAGTATGAGCGCTGCCAGCCGATACTCCAGTCAAGCTCGAATTACCCACCGGTGAAATTGATCCCGGTGTAATAGTCAGATTAGTCACGGCAATAGAATTGCTACCACCATCTGAGAAATTGGAGCAAGTCGCCGTCGCGCTCCATCCCGGCGCGCCACTACGATGATCTTTTACTCGCACCCCCGCGATAGTACCAGTCGAAGTTCCGCCCCCGTCCGGAATAGTATCCAGATCAATAGAAGTCATGCTAGCTGTGCCTGGTGCCTGGATCGATAAAGTACCTGAATTCACCTGAGCATTAATATTGGTAGTAGCCGCCAACACACCATCATTATCCATTTTTTGTGAGATATATGTGTTAGTTAACCAGGCGGTCAAGCCGGTAAAGGCCACCAAAGCCAAAATTGATACAAATAGATCCTTTTTATTTTTCATTGTTACTCCCTTATCCTAAGTTCTTATATATCTTATTAATAATTATTGATAAATCCTGTCATTATAACAAATTATGCTTAATCTTGTCAATAAAAATTAATCCATACTTAATATCTAATGTGGATCTATTGGTAAAAAGATTAAGAAATCTTAATATATTAATTGAAAAATGTCCGCATGCATGCTACAATGGTCAGAATTTGTAAAAATAATCTTTCAAAATGCCCCGTCGCCTCATCAAAAAAATACGTTATATTAAAGCTAACGTCCGGCATGAACTCAATAAACCACACCGTTATCTTTGTCGGCAATTTACATGGTATGATTGGTGGCACCGGCAGGATATTCATCGCCATATTCACTATGCGGCCATGATTTGTGGCCTGATCGCCGCCATTTATTATGTCATGATCGACGAAATCCTCTCCCGCGTTAACCTGTAAAAATTACGAATTATGAATTGTTCATAACAAAAATAATCAGAGGACTTTATTTATATCTATTTTCTATTAAATAAAACTCGCCCTAGAAGGTCGGTACTATTGATAGGGCTCACACAGGGTTATTTAATAGAAAATAGATATAAATAAAGTCCTCTGATTATTTTTGTTATGAACAATTCATAATTCGTAATTTTTTTTACCATTCTGTTGCCCTGTACCTATCCGATCGATTATAATAATTAATGTTACTTTTATTACCCCTAATTTTCTAAAATATATTTCCCATGCCCAAACGAACCTATCAACCAAAGAAAAACAAGCGCGCCAAAACTCATGGCTTCAAGAAAAGAATGTCTACCAAAGGTGGACGAAAAGTACTTAAGAGACGTCGCGCCCGTGGCCGACAGAAGTTAACTGTTTAATTTCGTCCCTATTAATAATTTGATAAATAGATGTTGCCTGCTGCCAACAGATTAACCAAAAGACAAGATTTTCAATCTATTCTCAAAAATGGGCGATCAGGTTGGGCAAGATATTTCACCATCAAATACCAAGTATCCGACGCCAATCAACCGGCCCGTTTTGGTTTCATTGTTTCCACCAAGGTTTCCAAGTTAGCCACCCGGCGCAATCATATCAAAAGATTATTGCGGGAAAATATCCGTGTTTCTTTTTTACCAAAGCTGAAAAGAAATATCCAAGCTGTCATCATTGCCAAAAAAGAAATCATCGACAAAGATTACCATCAAATCAATCAAGACCTCACCTATACTTTTAAAAAGCAGTATTTAATTTGAAGACTTTACACAAAATCACTACCTTTTTCCCCCTTTTTCTGATCAAAATATATCAAAAAACCATCTCGCCCGATCATGGATGGTTTAAATCTTTATCCCCCCATGGTTTTTGTCGATTTCATCCCTCCTGTTCTCAATATGGTTATCAAGCGATTGATAAATATGGTTTAATCAAAGGTGGCCTGATGTCGGCTTGGCGCGTCCTGCGTTGTAATCCCTTTAGCCCAGGCGGCCCCGACCCAGTCAATTAATTCAATATTTCATGTGGAATACATATTTCATCCAACCCATCTATAACGTCCTGATTTTTATTTACAATATTCTCCCCTACAAAGATATGGGTGTGGCTATTATTGTGCTTACCCTGATTATTCGGTTTGTCCTTTTACCCTTTACCTGGCAATCAATTAAATCACAACGGATTTTGCAATCTCTCAATCCGGAATTAGAAAAATTAAAAGCTAAATACCATGGCAATCAAGAAAAACTCAGTCAGGCCACCATGGAGTTTTATAAAAAACACAAAGTTAACCCTTTCTCCAGCTGCCTCCCCATGCTGATTCAACTGCCCATTCTTTTTGCTCTTTACCAGGTATTACAGCACAGTTTTGATACCAGCAAGTTTGACCTACTATATCCATTTATTTCCCCACCGGATTCCTTAAATCACCTGTTTTTTGGCATTATAGATCTCTCCAAACCTTTCTGGCCGCTCGCCATTGTTACGGGCATTGCCCAATTTTTTCAAGGCTATCTTTTACAACCGGCGAAAAAAAAGACTCCTCCAAAAACTGCCAAAAATAATAATGAAGACATCCTTGACAGTAATGCCATTGCCTCCAGCATGACCAATCAGTTTGTATATATTATGCCTTTATTTACAGTATTTATCGCCTGGAATCTTTTTGCCGGCCTACCACTATATTGGATCACTACCACTCTCTTTTCCGTCATCTCTCAATTGATTATCATTAAAATATATCCCGTCGATAAAATTGTCGTCGCTGATAAGGAATTCCATGAACATCCCGACCATGAATTTACCATTGAACCAGAAGTAATTGAATCCTATCATGAGAAAAATGTCGATATATCCGTCAAAAAACGAAATTAATAATCTAGCCATTTATCACCATCATGAAAGACGAATCAAAACATTTACTTGAACAATTATTACTTAAACTGGGAATAAATAATTTTGAAGTTAAAGTATACGAGCCCGCTCAATTTTCTTATCGGCTGTCAATTTTAAATCTCAATGATCGAGATACCGCCCTGCTCATCGGCAAACAAGGTGAAAACTTGCAGTCACTGCAATATATTTTACGTATTCTCATTCGTCAGCAAATGGATTTAATCAAAGGGGAAGAAAAAAATTTATCCGTCGACGTCGAAAATTATCGTCAGCGTCAAATCGATCATTTAACCGTCCTAGCAAAACGCAAAGCCAGCGAAGCTTTGGCCAGCGGCAAAGATATTGAATTAAGACCCATGTCCGGTTTTGAACGACGGATTATTCACCTGGCTTTGAAAGATGAACACCATATCGCCACCGTTAGTGTGGGTGAAGAACCAAACCGGAAAATTGTCATCAAAGTTTTAAATGAGCCGATTCAAATTGATCTTGGATAAAATAATTTTTGTCCACCAAATCCAATTAACTAGTTGTGCTAATTAACCATCCCTCATGTCATCCCCGACCGGAAGCGAAGCGTTCCGGTTATCGGGGATCTCATCATCAAGACTGTAATATACGCGTTACATATGAGATCCCCGCTCAAGGCGGGGATGACAGATGTAGGCCAATCAAGTTATTAATTCACACAACTCATTAATTCCTAATTTGTAATTGGATTTTATTACCCCCGAAGCCGGATTAAAAATCAATCCAAATTTCATTGTTACTATCAGGCGGCTGATTGTTGTCTGATTTTTTAGTGTCTGGCGCCACCTGGGTGTTTTGTTGGTTAATATTATTCGCGGGTGAAATGGCCTTAGCTGATCCAATTTTATCATTTTCCCGATTACCACCGGCAATTGACATATTATTTTCCAGTTCCAATTCCGCCCGGGTCTGTTTGTAGGTGGTGTAAACAAACCAGCCACCGATACCACTAATAATTAATAATCCAATTACCAGCAACACTTTTGCCCAAGTCGGAATTCCGGTATTTGTCCCCGTGGTTGGTTCTTTTGATTTTGCTGGCTGGTTTTGCGCTTCGGCTGTCATGGCGAACAAACTCAGATGATTAACATATACTTCAATCGAATTTGAATCCAAATTAGCTTGACTGGTTATTTCTTTCCATTCCAAAGCCGAACGGTCGAAATATCTAATCTTCACTTTTTCTTCATCAAATCCCGCCACTTCGGAATCAAAATAACGAAAGATTATTTTAAAATTTTTATCAAACTGTAAAACCGGCAAATTTGTCTCGGGGTCAACCGCCGTTATCTCAAATACATCCTGCCCGACAAAGTTTTCACTATCGATCTTAAGTGAAGGAATAGCCGTATTATCCTGCCATTTGACCCGCCGAACGGAAAAAGTAATTTTCTGATTGTAAAAATTATCCGGGATTACCACTTCGACTCCACCGTCGTCAAGATAGACACTACCGCCTTGATTGACATCGAATTGTTGACTAAATTTATCTTGCGCCAAAACAGGTAAATAAGTGCCAGTTGTCCGTTGTTTAGTTACTTCTTGAGCCATAACTTCATGGCCAAACAAAAGTTGACCGATCAACAATAGTAAAAAAGTAAATTGTATTAAGACATTTATTTTCATATCAACATTATAAGAAACTTAGCTTAAATATAATTAAATATGATATTAATAGTCAATTAGCTGGAGTCGATTATACACTTTTAGCTTGATTTCTCAAGGCTATTTTTTATACAATTCAGCCGTAGGTAGAACAAAATATATGAATTTTTTATTAAAATATTATCAACACATTACCGATGGGCTATTGATTGGCATCTTGGTTATTTTTTCCCTGATTTTCTTGCCTCCTTTTTCCCAATTGTTAATCAATGCCGATTCATATGCCATCATGCTTACCGCCGAATTTCTCCACCAACATGGTACTTTTGGCGCCCAGCTGGGCGAGTGGGGAGATATTTTTTCGCCCATTTTTTATCGTGGTGGGTTCTCGCTGTTCATATATCTATTATCACCCCTGTTTCATTATAACTGGTTGGTTACTGGTCAATATATTGTTCAAATTACCTATTTTTTAAGCATCGTTCTCGTTTTCCTTGTTGTCAAAAAAATATTTTCCAGCCGCTGGGCTGGATTTTTTGCTTCCCTACTAGCAATTTTTTGCTATATTTTCACCCAATGGTCAACCATTCTCATGTCCGAAACTCCCACGATTTTTCTAACTTTATTCTCTCTTTTCTTTCTTGTCTATGGCCAATCTCGACCATATTGGCTCTACCTCTCGGCCATAGTCCTGGGGGTAGCTTTCATGTTCCGGGCGGAAATGATTATTCTGCTCATTCCTTTTTCCATCCTGATTTATATTTATTACAAAAATAATCTCAACATTTTTTTCTACATTATTTTTTCTTTTATTATTTGGTTCATTTATCTATTTAGTCTCTACATCTTTAATCCCGATCCGGCTTTTTGGCTATCACAACAAATTAATATTTTTACCTTTACTCTGGGCACTCATCAATTATTTATCTACACCATTCTGCTACTATTATTATTTTTATTTCTATTAATCCGGTGGCCACTATTTGCTTTTATCCCCGCCGCTATTTTTGTCTATTTGGCTATTAATATTAGCCTTGATTTCACTTCTGTTCTATCCCCTTTCTATTCTTATCTCTATCACGACCTACCTATAATTATCACTGGCCTGGCTGGTCTTATCTGGCTCTATCGTCATTCCAAAGCTATGTTTCTTTTTTTTACTTTCTACTGTTTTCCTTTACTGCTACTGTATTTCTCTCGTGGTGAATATCGTTACTATGTGCACACCATCATGCCTCTTATTATGTTGGGTGGATATTTTATCTATCAAATTATCGGCCAACTTTCCGCGTCCTTAACCAGTCATCAAAATAAATTATTATTTTTTACCCAAAAAGTTTTTTATTTTCTAATTCTGGCTTTAATCATTGCCGGTGAAATTTATCATTACACTCGCCCCGACTTCTTACCCGCCGAGAGCTATGAACAGGTCGTCATTGAAGCCACCCAAAAGGTAATTAATTCTCATTATATCAATCAAAATAATATAGTTATATGTTCCGTATTTTCGGAAGCCATCTATTTCTCCACCCATATTTCCGCCCAAGATTGTTTCAATGGTCGGGAAGATATTGATCGTCATCCCGATCAAACCAAATTAATTATTGTCGAAGAAGACATCTCTCGCCATCAACCCGAATTCAGCCAATATTTAATCGATAATTATTCCGACCAACTGATCGCCGAACAATGGCTGGTCACCCCCTACATCGAAAAAAATACCACCTCCCTCCCCAAATATCCCGTCCGCTGGTACTTAATCCTCGGTAATATAAAAAATTAAAGAGTCGTATGAATTAATATTTAACTGTCATCCTGGACAAGAAGCGTATCGCTCCTGATCCAGGACCCCCTAACCACATAAACATTATCAATAAGTAGAAAAAATATCTATCTGTCATCCCCGCCCCCGAGCGGGGATCTCATTTTTAACCCATGAAAAAACTGCCAGATTTTTCTCTGGCAGTTTTTTTTCTCAATAATACTTGATTTGGGGCTTCTGCCCCTCTTTTGTTTTCTCAAGCAATATTGAGAAATAAAATGACCCGACCGAGGTGTAAACCGTTAGTTGGTTTAACCCCCAGTTCAAGTCTCCGCTTGTAAAAATTATTATGTTATCCTCAGCGGCCGAGAATAACTCTCCATTAATCTCCAGCCTTTCCAAGTCGGCATTACCGACATTAGTCAACTGGAAATTAAAAAAACCAGAATTAGATTCCTCCACGTATACCGGCAAAGGATTACCCTCCAACCGGTCGGGAAGAATCCAACCCGAAAAAATTCTAAATCCTCCCATTTCTGTGTCTCCCGCCGCAAACCCGCAGCAGGGAGTTTCTTCCCCCATTAAGGGAGAAGAAAGAGAAATCAGGAGGAATAAAAATGCTGCCCAAAAAATCTTTTTCATATTTTCACCCCCTTTCTTTTTAAGATTCCTTAAGCACCCCAAACTATATAACAGTACCCAATTATTTCAAGCCTTATTTCTTCCCCAATAAACTTTTTATCATACGTAATTCGTAATTAAAAATTAATCTCCCCCTTATCCCAATTTAATCTCCAACATGCTATATTACCCATATCTACCATTGACTAATTTAAAAAATCTATTACAATTACGCATGATTTATTTATCAATTTGCATATGAAAATACTCATATTGAGTTGGCGTGATATTAAACACCCGTGGAAAGGTGGAGCAGAAGTCTATCTCCATGAAATTGCCAAAAAAATAGTCCAATATGGACATCAAGTTACCTATTTTGCCGCTACTCATCCCGGTGGGAGCTTGCCTACAGAAGAAATTGACGGTGTCAAAATTATCCGTCATGGCAATCGTTTTACCGTCTATCTATGGGCTTTCTGGTATTATCTAACCAAATTCCGCGGTCAATTTGACGTTATTATTGACCAAGCCAACGGTATCCCTTTTTTCTCCCCGGCCTACATCACCTCCACTCCCGTTATTTGCTTAGTCCATCACATTTTTAAAGACCAATGGTTCAAAGAAATATATTTTCCTTTCAACTACCTTGGCTACTATCTGGAAAAGTACCTTCTCCCTTTCGCCTACAAATATAATCACTTTGTAGCTGTTTCTGATAGCACGAAACAAGATATGATTAAATACTTTGGCCTAAAAGAAGATAAAATCAATATCGTCCACAATGCCATTGCCTCATATTATAAAAAATCATCGGCCAAAACTACCCATCCATCTATCGTCTATGTTGGTCGACTCAAGAAGTATAAACAGATTGATATATTAATTCGCGCTCTCCTTCGTATTTTGTACAAATATCCTCAACTAAAATTACACATTATCGGCACCGGCGACAGTCATGATGAATTGAAAAAATTAGCCACCAGACTAGGCATTGCCAAATCTATTATCTTTCATGGTTATGTATCAGAAAAACTAAAAGTTGATTTACTTTCTTCTGCCTGGCTGCTGGTTAATCCCTCCAGCCACGAGGGGTGGGGATTAACCATCATGGAAGCGGCCGCCTGTGGCACTACTGCCATTGGCAGTCGTATTCCTGGCATCTGCGATGCAATTATCGATCAAGAAACTGGATTACTAGCCGAGTCAGCCAATATCTATGATCTTTCCAGTAGCATTAACCAAGTATTATCTAACGCCGGACTGCGATATAAATTAGAAAAACAAGCTTATTTACGTTCCCAAAAATTTACTTGGGGTAAATCAACCCAAAAATTTATTAAAATATGTCAAAAAGTTATGTATGCCAATCGACAAGTATCGTCATTTAAACCGCTAAAAACCAAACAACTCCAACACCAAAAATTACCGTTAGTTTCCATTATTATCCCGACAAAAAATGTCGCCAGTTTTGTCCAACCCTGCTTTGAATCAATTAAAAATCAATCTTACCCCAATATCGAATTAATTGTCGTTGACAACTATTCCACCGACGGCACCTATCAATTAGCCAAAAATTATACCAATCATGTTTATTCTCAAGGTCCAGAACGCAATCAACAACGAAACTATGCTGTCAGCAAAGCCAGCGGCCAATATTTAATGTTTATTGATTCCGATATGAAGTTGGATTCAGAATTAGTGGCTGATTGTGTCTACCGTCTCGAGAGATACTCCAAATCTGTCGCCGTCATTTTGCCGGAATTACAAATTGGTCACTCCATCTGGTCACAAGCCCGCGCCCTGGAAAAGGAATTCAATCTCGGTGATGAAACTGTGGAGTCGCCCCGAT
>JBAZOB010000013.1:0-31072 GCA_041648895.1 Patescibacteria group bacterium | reverse complement strand
AAAAGTCTTATTGGCGCCCTTCTTCAAACCAAGTAACTCTTCTTCAAAGCCAGGAATCAAGGTATTATTACCAATAACTAAAGGGAAATGTTTTGCACCAGCTTCTTTTATTTCTTGGCCATCAACAAAAACATCAAAATCAATATCCAGCCACTCACCCGTCTGTGCTTCATGCCCTTCTAGAGTATCGGCTAAAGTTGACCGCTTGTTTCTAATTTCTGTTACCGCTTTTTGTATCTCCTCATCAGAAATAGCAGAATCCAAACGGTCAATCTTAATTTTCTCGTAATCAGGCAATTCAACTTCTGGATATACATCAACTTCCGCCTTAAAGATAAAACCCTTTTCCATTGAATCATGCTCAAGCTTACCTTCAAAATCTATTTTAGGAGAAGTAATCGTCACATATTTATCTTTGTACAGCATAACGGCATCGTAATATTTCTCAGTTACTGCCAAATCAACCGCTTCTAAAAGCCATTTGTCTTTATCAACCTGATCTTTTAAAATCTCAATTGGTGCTTTTCCTTTACGAAAACCACCCAATGCCAAATCCTGCCCCAGCTTTTTTAGAGCTCTTAGACTTATCTTATGCATTTCGTCTGGTAAAACCTTAATTGAAAAAACTACTTTGCTACCAGGCAATATATTTACTTGCACATTATCTTCATTTTTTACCAAAACAATCTCCTTAAATAATTATTTATTCAATATCTCTAAACCAGGTAAAGTTCCTTTGGCAATATATGTCATCATCGCTCCTCCACTCGTTGAAACATAGTTATACTTATCCTTCATATCCATATTGGCCAACAAAGCTACCGTATCACCACCGCCAACTAGCGTGTAAGCTGGAGAATTAGCAATCATAATGGCTATTGCTTCACTGCCTCGTTTAAAATCATCTTTTTCCACAAAACCAAAAGGTCCATTCCAAAATATTGAACCAGCCATATTGGTAATTGAGTTAAATTTGACGATTGATTTCTCACCAATATCGAAAATTGCCTCTTGTTCTTCACAAACCACAAAAGAATGAGGCATTTCTTTTTGAATAATCTTGTTAAAATCGATATCAAAAACCTTAGTTTTCTTAGCACTAACCGCGTCACCTATTACTAAATCATCAGGAAAAACCACTTTAATACTTTTCTTGGCTAAAAAATCCAAAAATTCATTAACTGATTTATCACTATTATTGGCCAAAATCGAATCCCCCACTCCGAAACCGAATCTATTTAAAAATGCTAAAGCGATACTCGATCCAAACACAATACCGTCCAATTTATCCGCCAAAGCCTGTATAACCGGCATTTTATCTTCCAATTTAATACCACCAAAAAATCCCCAAAAAGGTTTTTTAATATTATTCAAAAACCTCGATATCCCTTCATATTCATTAATTAAATTCAGCCCCCCATAAGATTCAAGATATTTCGCCATTTTAGTTACACTCGCGTGTTCACGATGAGCCACCGAAAAAGCGTCTAATACATAAACATCAGCTAATTTAGCCAATAATTGCGCCAACTCTTCACTACCCTCTTCTTCCCGCTGATCAAAACGAATGTTTTCCAAACAAACCACCCGCTTGCCCGATAAATTCAGCATTTCTCGCGTTACTGTATTGACATCAACGTCAAAATAATCTACTTCTTCGCCCAACAACGACTCCAGTTCTGATACTATCGGCTTAAGTCGTAAATCGTCCACCACACTACCAACCGGACGACCTAAATGACTAACTAAAATCACTTTTTTGGCCCCACTTTCCAAAATATATTTAATATTAGGTACACTTTCCAAAATTCTGGTGTTATCCAATACTACCCGTCCTTCCATGGGCACATTGTAATCAACTCGCACCATTACATTTTTATTTTTTAAATCAGCTTCATTTACTGATCTAATTTCCATACATGACCTCCATATTTCTCACCAATTCAAACAAGCGATTACTATACCCCCATTCATTGTCATACCATGCCACCACTTTCAATAAATTGCCATCCACAATATTAGTTAAGTCAAGATTAACAATGGAAGAATGTTCATTACCAATAATATCTGTCGAAACCAATGGTTCATGTGTGGCTTGAATAATCCCTTTATAATCACCTTTGGCCGCTTTCTCGATTATTTCATTAACTTCCTCGACCGTAGTTGATTTTTTTAATACAAAAGTAAAATCAGATAGCGAGCCGCACACCACTGGCACACGAATCGCCATGCCATCAAATTTTCCTTTTAGAGACGGAATGGTCTCAGCGGTGGCAATCGCTGCCCCAGTTGTCGTGGGGATAATATTCACCGCCGCCGCCCGTCCTCGTCGTAAATCCTTGTGCGGGGCGTCAACCAATCTTTGGTCGGCGGTATAAGCGTGAACCGTAGTCATCATCGCCTTTTCAATACCAAAATTATCATTAATAATTTTAGCCACCGGCGCAATGCAATTGGTTGTGCATGACGCGTTGGAAATAATGTCCTGATCTTTTAAATCTTCGTCATTGACACCAATTACAAAAGTTTCCACATCGCCACCTTTGGCCGGCGCCGATATTACGACTCGTTTTGCCCCCGCCTCTAAATGTTTACTCGCCCCTTCCCGGGAAACAAAAAAACCGGTTGATTCAATCACCACATCAACCCCCAACTTCTTCCAGGGTAGATTTGAAGGCTCTTTATCTGCCAAAACACCAAGTTTATGGTCATTGACCACTAAATACCCGGCAAATTGATCATCACCCTTCTCATATGAAATTTTACCGTCAAAACCCTTGTACACCGAATCATATTTAAATAAATGAGCCAGCGTGGCTACATCTGTCAAATCATTTACCGCCACAATATTTTTGTGCCAACCATTGTTCACCGCTGCTCGAAAAACCTGCCGGCCAATCCGACCAAAACCGTTGATTGCAACTTTCATATTTTCTCCTTTGTAACCTATTAGATAAACATTATCCTTCAATATTTATTTAGCATTTTTATTATTATACGTGTCAAATGCCTTCATTATCTCTATCGGAATAGCAAAAATAATAGTATTCGACTGATCACTACTAACGTCATTGATCGTACTGAGAGTTCTCAAATGTAGCGCCCCCGGAGCCGCACTAAGCTTCCTGGCCGCTTCTACTAGATTGTCAGCCGCCTGTTTTTCACCTTCAGCCTTGATGATGGTTGATCTTTTTTCCCGTTCAGATTCAGCCTGTTTAGCAATAGTTCTGATCATATTTTCCGGCAATATTACATCTTTCAAAGCCACATTTTCCACCTCCACGCCCCAAGAATCAGTAGTTTTATCAACAATATCTTTTATGCGCGCCGATATTTGATCCCTTTTTGACAATAATTCGTCCATTTCCACTTCACCCACAATATTCCTCATCGTAGTTTGAGCCAGTTGGTAGATGGCATAATTATAATCCTCAACTGCAATAATTGCCCTTTCCGCTGCTATCACTTTATAATAAATTACCGCGCTGATTTTGACAGCAATATTGTCCTTGGTCAAAGTCTCTTGTTCCGGCACGTCCACCACCCGAGTCCTCATATCCACTTTCTTCCAGGTCTGGAAAATCGGAATTACCAAACGCCAGCCAGAATCCATTAACCCGCTGTATTTACCAAAAGAAAATTTTACTCCTTTTTCATACTCATTTACTTGTTTAATCGCCGACAAAATAATGAAAAATATTATTATTACTACCGGAAAACTTACTCCCAACAACGCGATAATAAACTCCATTTATTACTCCAAATATTATTGAATAACTAACTACATTTTAGCCTATTTATCATAAATTGTTAAATGACTGAATCAATTACAAATTCTTCGCACAAACGAATTAACTGGTGCATCTACATCTGATTTAGCATAAAAAACAGTATTAGTGTTAACCACTTCACCCATATCTTGCCGATTATCATTAAGAAAAGCTTCGATTTTGAAAACATTAACATTTTGTGGTGACATAATTTCCAGACTATCACTTAGCTTGATCTGATTACGAGCTTGAATTTGTAAAAAATCGCCATCTCGGCCCACCACCAAACCAACAAATTTTTTCTGGCCTTCTTTCTCCAAACCATCTTTCTTGGCAATATTGGCATTTTCTCCCCCAAAAAATCCAGTGGTATAGCCTCTGGTATCGATAGCCAATAGCTCAGTCAATAAGCTATTTTTTTCAAGCTGATATTTATCCATATTGGCAGACGCCAAATCAATCGCCTGTCGGTAAGCCCGTACTACCGTCGCGATATAATAGATGCTTTTATTACGGCCCTCAATTTTTAAACTCATCGCTCCCGATTCAAGCACTTTATCCATCTCACCGATCAAACATAGATCTTTAGAATTAAAAAAATAACTTCCTCTCTCATCCTGCTCCACTTTCATCAACTCACCCGGCCGCAGTCTCTCCTCAAGAAAAACATCGTATTCCCAGCGACAACAGTGAGCACAATCGCCCTTATTGGCATCGCGCCCAGTTAGATAATTACTGATATTACACCGACCAGAATAAGACATGCACAAAGCACCATGGACAAATATCTCCAAAGGAATTACTGGCAACTTCTTGTGTATAGCTGCAATATCTTGCCAAAACATCTCTCGCGCCAAAATAATTCGCTCGTATCCTTGATCAAACCAATATTCTGCTGCCCGCCAGTTTGTGACATTGGCCTGAGTGCTAATGTGCAAAGGAATATTAATTTTTAAATCATTAATAATTCCTAATACACCAGGATCAGCCACAATCAAAGCATCTGGTTTTATTTTGGTTAGTGCTAATAAAAAATCAGGTAATCTATCCAAATCCTGATTATGAGCAAAAATATTAACCGTTATATAGACTTTTTTATTAATCGAATGGGCATAATCAATGCCTTCTTTTAATGAGGATAGATCGAAACCAATCTGGCGCACTCGCATCCCAAATTCGGGCACCCCAGCATACACCGCATCGGCACCATATTGAAAAGCTATTTTTAGTTTTTCCAAATCTCCCGCCGGCGCGAGTAATTCCGGTTTCTTATTATATTTATTATTCTTTTTTATCAACTTTTATTTCTTTTAAATCATATTTTTGAACAATTTCATCAAAGGTCATGCGCTGTGTTCTCATTTCATCGATCAATTTATTCGCCTTTTCCATCCTATCATTATCATTAAAGTATTTGTCTTTCAACAACTCATTCATTTTACACCAATAATAATCAATTAATCTTTGTAACATAGAACTATTATTATCAGCAGATTCATGTGCTAGCTTATTACCGATTACTTCATTGTTATTTCTCATAATGATCTTTTCTAAAAAACAGATAAAACATCTGCCTATACTTTACAACAAATAAATAGCATTAACAATTATCCAAGCCTAATATGGTAGTTCAATATACAAAAAATTATGCGGATTTACTGAATACCCATTGGCATCATTGATTTCAAAATGAAGGTGCGGCCCAGTGGTAAAGTAACCAGCTCCTCGTGTGCCAGGTGCCCCTCCCGATAAACCAATTGCCTCCCCCATCACCACATATTGTCCAGTCGCCACAAAGATTTCGCTCATATGCAAATATTTTGTTAAATACCCATTGGAATGCTGAATAGCAATGTAACTCAAACCACTACCACCAGAATCATGAGCCACAATTACCACTCCCCCTGCCGCCGCGTAGACCGGAGTCCCTTGAGCGGCCGCCAAATCAACTCCCGTATGCGGAAAACCAAAACCATAGTATGGATCCATATAGTCCCCACCAATTACCCCCACCCGATTCGCTCCGGCTAAGGGATAATTAAAACCCTCACCAGTCACATCTAAATCCGGATACTGCTCCATCAACTTACGTCGGGCTTCCTCAATCATCTGATCAATATCCGCCTCAACCTGCTGTTCCTCCGCCATAGCCGCTTCCAGCTGTTTTTGAAATTCTTCTTCCTCACCCTTCGTTTGATCTAAAAGCTGTTGTTTTGAATCCTTCTGATTTTGCAAAGCACCCTGTTCTTCTTGCTGTCGCCCACGCAAATTTTCCAAATCTGATTTGTCATTATTTAATTCACCTCTTTGAGCCTCCAGACTAGTTTTAATCTTATTGATCTCAATAATAGTCTGTCGCACTTGATCTTTCACCGTTTCAATATAGGTCACTTGATCGACAAAGTCGGAAAAGCTATTGGCACTAAGTAAAATCATCACCAAATTCTGCTCACGGCGCTCGTATAAAATCTGCAAACTTTCATCCAAAATACCTTTTTGATACTCCAGCATCCTCTGCTTCAAAGAAATCTCATTGGTTAGGTCGTCAATTTGCACCTGTAACTCATCAATTTCCAACTGTGTCTGCATGATTTGTAATTCCAATTGCGAAATTTTCGCATCAAAAATCGCCAGCTGGTTTTCCAAATTAACCGCGTCGCTCTTTTTTTGCTCCACTAAAGCATTAAGATCATTGATCTGTTTTTTTATTTCTTCTTGCTGACTACGAAGTTCATTGACTGTAACCGCCCGAACCGGCGCCACAAAAAATAAAAAAAGCAGTAATATATAACCAATTTTTTTTATACTTATAACCATATTTATACATGTTTTCTGATTGCCACAAAAGCACTGGAAACACTGATTGTAATCCCTAGTAGCAGCTGAAAAAGAATCACAAAAACTAAATATTCATTGATATAACTTAAGAAAGTTCCTTCGGCCACCCCCAAATAGGAAGATGCCGCCAATGAAACATAATAAAAAACGGCCATCACAAAACCCAAGGCCAAAATTGAGGCTAAAATTCCATAAAGCGAACTCTCAATCAAAAAAGGCCCATGCACAAACCAATCTGTGGCTCCCACCAACTTCATTATTTCAATTTCGTCCTTACGTGAATAAATGGCAATTCGCACAATGCTAAAAACCACTGAAACAGCAATAATTACAAAAATAATACCGACTGCTATTCCCGATTTCTGAATAAAATCAATAATACCAATTAGACGCGTAATTATTTCTTTATTGCGTGAATAACTACTGCTATAAACCAGATCTTTATATTTCGGTAAATTCACCAACTGATCAATCTTTTCCAAATCTTCCGGATCGGCCGTTTTAATTATTATACTTTGTTTGAGCGGATTTTCCTGTTCAATATAACTGATCAAATTCTCCTTATCACCAAAAATCTCTTTGTATCTTTCCACGGCCATTTCCTTTGATATGTCCTGTATTTCTGTCACCAACACCAAATTATTAATAGCAGCCTTCAATGATTCCAAATCCTGCTCGGAACTATTATCCTGAAGATATACTTCATAATCAATTTTATTCTTAATATTGGTAATCTCACCATTGATCACAAAGGCTGAGATCAACAGGAAAGTAATTGTCATTAGAGTTAACGATAAAACAAAAGTGGCCACCAGTGATAGCCATAAATTTCGCCAAAAATTGACCACTCCCAATTTTACCAATCTATAAACTGTTAGAAAAAACATAAAAATTAGATTATGTATTTACCATTTTTGCGTTGATCACGAATAATCTTTCCATTTTCAATTGTGACCACTCTTTTTTTAAGAGCATTAACAATCTCTCGATCATGCGTCGCCAAAAAAACTGTTGTGCCTAGCTTATTTATCTTTTTTAGCAATTCAATGATTTCCCAAGAATTAACCGGATCCAAATTACCCGTCGGCTCATCAGCAATCAATAGTTGCGGTTTATTGACCAAAGCCCTGGCGATAGCCACTCGCTGCATCTCACCCGCCGATAATTTATGTGATAGATTGTCCGCCTTGGTCGACAATCCCACCATATCCAAGATCTGTGGTACTCGATTTCTGATGGTGTAATTGGTCCGATTACACACCTCTAAAGCAAATGCCACATTCTCATAAACCGTCTTTTGCGGCAATAATTTAAAATCCTGAAAAATAACCCCGATTCCCCGCCGATAATACGGTATGTCACCTTTTTGCAGTTTGGTGATATCAAACCCCCGTACAAAAATACTGCCTCGATTAGGTTTCTCCTCCGCGATCAATAAACGGATCAAAGTTGACTTCCCCGCCCCACTCGGCCCCACCAAAGAAACAAAATCCCGTTCCTGGACATTCAGACAAACATCCTCGATTACCAGAGTATTGTCATATTTTTTATATACGTGATCAATTCGAATCATAAAATAATTTTTCGCAAGGCTTCCTCAATAAATTCATCTAACTCTCCATCCAATACTTTTTGCGTTTGACTAGTCTCGAAATTGGTCCGATGATCTTTGACCATTTGATATGGATGCAAAACATAAGAGCGAATTTGATTACCCCAACTGCCCTGTTTAACCGCACCCTTAATTAATGTTTCTTTTTCTTTTTCCTGTTGTTCTTGCCGAGTGTATAGTTTTGACTTCAACATCATCAGGGCTCGTTCTTTATTTTGCAACTGCGAACGTTCACTTTGACAAGTAGTAACCAGACCTGTTGGTAAATGAGTGATACGAACCGCCGAATCGGTCTTATTGACTTTTTGTCCACCATGTCCGGAAGCTCGAAAAGTATCAATTTTCAAATCATCCTTGGGAATTTCAATTTCGATTTTTTTATCGAATATGGGCAACACCTCCACTAACGCGAACGAAGTCTGACGCAGATTTTTAGCGTTAAACGGCGACAATCGAACCAATCTATGTACTCCACTCTCTGTTCTTAAATACCCATAAGCATCTTCGCCTTTGACTTGCAATATCACACTTTTAATGCCCGCTTCCTCACCTGGCATAATACTGATAATTTCAGTTTTATAAGATCTTCGTTCACAATAACGCAGATACATACGCAGTAACATTTCCGCCCAATCTTGTGCTTCCACCCCTCCTGTCCCCGAATGAATCGACAAAAAACAATTCATACTATCATATTCGCCGTGCAACAATAAGGCAATTTCCGCCTGATCAAAATCTTTTTTTAATTGCCAATACTCCGAATCTATTTCCTTAATTTCCTTTTCATCAGAATTTTCGTGTAATAAATGTAACAATTCTTCCAAATCAACTACTCGCTGCCATAGATCATTCCACAACTTTACTCGTTTCTTCTTTGATGACAAATTATCATACACCTCCTGAGCCAGTTCCTTATCTTTCCAAAAATCCTCCGTTGTCGTTTTTCCTTCCAAATCTTCAATTTCTCGATGAATATCCGAGTTGTCAAAGATACTCCTTATTCTTGGCTATTTCTTCTTTTAATATGATAATCTTTTTTTCAAGTTCGTGAATCATCTTTGAATTAATTATTTTCTCATATAATTATATCACAACAGAATATAATTAATCCCCCCATATCAAACCATATAAAAATCAAATAAAAATCACTCTTTTTATAAAATCTAATAAACAGGCAACAACGCGAATATTCGGCAAGATATTAATTTTTCTTAATCTTTGCTTAAGATCTATTTAATATCTAATATTTTATTATAAAAACATTATTTATTTTTCATAAGGAGTAAAAATGGGAGAAGAGCATTTGAGTCTCAATGCGATCAAAGAATTGATCCGCAATGAACTTAAACGTGTTACTATTAAAATGAACGAAAACCATCGGAAAACTCTGCGGGAACTAGAACACATCCATCGTAAAGTTCGAGCCATCAGTGTCGATGTCGCCCGCATATACCGAGGTGATGATGATGAACCTTTTGATCCCAAAGATAAACGTTATCACCGTTTCCTGTTGAATGACGATGAGACAAAAAGTTAAAATTAATCATTCCACAGCGAAAAAGAGTCTCTACAAAACAGTAGAGACTCTTTTTATAATTCTAATTCAAATTATCTTACATCATCGAACCTAATAACATCTTCTCGCGCACAAACCAGACTGCACTAGACAAACCGATAAACATGAATGCTCCAGCCGCTGCATCGGTACCACCAGTCTTCGGTAATTCCTGTACCGGTACAGAAACAGTTGTAAACAATGTGCGGGCGCTAGCGTTGGTGTTGATATCTTGATTGGCTGTCACCGTACTGGTGTTGATCAAAGTGGTGTTATTGGCAATAGTAGTTTTAGATTTAGCCCGGAAAGTGATGGTAACAGCATCATTGGGCTTCATGTCCGGTAAACTGATCCCACCGCTGGTTAGGGCATTATATTCACCAGTCAATTGAACACTATTCATCCAGATTTCCACAGTACCACCCAGATAAGTAATCTCACCTGGCAAAACATCAGATACCTTAACACCAGTTAACGTTTCACTACCGTTGTTGGTCAAAGTAATCTTGTAAACCAAAACATTACCTGGATTAGCACTATTGGAAGTGGAAAAATTGCTCTCGCCAGTGGTTTCGTTTCTAACCATTTTAACCAATTTGACACTTGGTTCCAAGATATTACCACCAGCCACATTGACATGAGCAAAAGCTCGATCTTTCAAGCCGCCATCAGCAGTCACTTCCGCCATATTCTCAATGGTAGTATCCGCGTCAATATCCTCATCGACTTTGGCGTCATACTTAATCACTATCTCATCGCCGACTCGTAGTCGGCTAGCTTCAATACCGTCGCCAAATAAGTCTTCTTCTGTAATATTTGAACCGTCAATTTCCAAGGTACCACGGATATAATCAATTAGGTGCATGGGGAGATTATCGGTAATACGCACATGGGTCGCATCTGCATCACCGGTATTTTCCACCGTAATGGTATATTTGACTTCTTCCCCCGCTTCCACGCTAGTCTTATTGACTGACTTGGTAATGTTCAAGAAAGCTGTTTCACCTTGCACAGTTACTGTCGCCTCATCTTCAGCTCGATCGCCTTCATCGTCGCGAGCTACCACTTCATTGGTCAAAGTCATATCACTTTTAACATCGCTATCCACCCTGGCATCGTATCTAATCACTACATCATCACCCGGCTGTAATTCATCAATAATTACCCCGTCACCAAACAGATCATCATCTTCAACTTCACCGTCGGTGGTAATTTCCAATGAATCTTCATCAGGAGTAAGGCGAGATGGTGTACTGTCAGTAATGCGGACATTGGTAGCCACAGCATCACCAGTATTTTCCACCCGGATTGTATAACGAATTTCCTGACCAGGCATCACGGTTGAATCATCAACAGTTTTTGTCACAGTTAAATATGGCTCATCGTCTCCACCGCCATTATCAACCACTACTCGTGCCTCATCATCAACCCGATCAGCATTGGCTGCTTGAGCATAGCCAATGTTGGTCAAAGTACGATCATTATCTTGATTGACTCGAACATTAAATATTACTTCTACATCATCATCTTCATCTAGATCCCCCACGCTAATACCTGATGAGGTAATCACGCCGTCATCATCATCCCAACGATCTCCATCGACATAGGTCGAATTGGATACATAGTTCAAGCCAGAGGGTAATTCATCAGATATTTCCAAATCTTCAGCAGTTTGACTACCTTCATTACTTACAATCAATCGAAAACGAACAATATCATTATCTTCCGCATTTACCGACTCTGACCAGTTACGACTGCTCTCGCCATTGGTCACGGTTTTAGCAATCGATAAAGTTGTATCGTTGGACACTTCGCCCACAGTCACCGTGGCCGAATCGCTAACTTCACTATGATTATCCGCCCAAGTCCGACCAGTGTTGGTCAAAACTTTGGCACTATCTTCTTCAACTAAGGCATTGAAGAAAATATCAACACTCTGATTGTCACCGGTAGTCTCCAGATTGCCGATATTTATATTTTCGGTAGTAATATTTTTACTAGATTCTTGGCCGTTAATCACCAGTGAATTTTCATCATAATTTAAACCAGCCGGCATATTGTCGCGAACATTGACATTATTCAAGCGCACATCGCCAGTATTGGACAAAACTAATTTAAAACGAACCGTGTCACCATTGACAACATTCACATTCTCGGCAAAGTTAGTCCCATTGGCACCCTTGGTCACCGTCTTGGCAATGGTTAAACCGGGATTATCCTGCGGAACTAGCACATTCACTTTGGCAGTATCGCTGATTTCACTAATACTTGTTGCTTTAGTGTAACCAGTATTTGTCTTCACCCCTTCTGAAGAATCACTATCAACTTTAGCCTGGAAACGAACATTAGCAATAGTATTACTTCCCAGTAATTCACCAATATTCAAACCTCCGGCAGTCACAATCTCATCCCCTACTCCATCGTCAACCAACTGTCCGCGTTGCACTTCAGTTGAACCATTAACATATGTCAAACCACCAGGCAAGACATCGCGAACCACCACATTTTGTGCCGCTTCGTCGCCCGTATTAGACACCTGCAAATCAAACCACACCGTATCATCCCGCTCCACATCAACTTGCTCAACAAAGTTTGATTTAGTTGTACTAACCTTTTTCTCCAAAGTTAACTGTGCCGGATTGGCTGGTTGCGCCACTACATCAGCCAAAAAAGTTACATATTGGACATATTGGAAACAACCATTGATATCTCCTAGATCAATCGAGCCATTCCAAATAGTATTCGGCATTACCTCGTATTGCATATATTGCATTGTGCTATCAGTAAACCACCATCTTTTTGTTGAATTCTCAACGTACTCTAATTTTACTGGAGCAGATGATGTTACACTTACATTCCCAGTTACTGAAGATGCATTACTAGCCGAAACAGTTACACTCCCATTATGGGCATCCTTAAAACCATCAGTAACAATAGAAGATACAACTACATTCTCAGCAGTTGTTCCTTCTTCATTATTATGAATATATACACGAAAAGCCACTCTTTGGCCTGGTTCAACAACAGTTGAAGATTGGTAACCTTCAGGACTAGTTGTATAATTTGTAACTTCTAAAGTTGGTCTATCATTTGGATGATTATTAAAAACCGGCCCTGCCGCCACGGTTACTCCAGGTAAAACAGCCGGCATGATCATGCCCATGGCCATCATCCCAACAATAAACGACTTCACTTTTTTGGGCACTTTTTGCACCCAATTCTTAATCTTTGATAACATAGTATTCACCATATAAATTGATATAATTATGTCAAATAAAACATTGTCCATAAAGTATCATGCAAAACAGAAAATGTCAAGATCAAGATAGATCAGAATGAAGTCTAGCACTATACTTTTAACTTACCTCTACTTTAATTTAACAACATTTACAGCGCCATATCAAGGAAAAGGTAAATAAAAAAAAGCTACCAGCGCACTGATAGCTTGTATCTTCTAATTATCTTTGTAATTACCAATTCATAATTGCAGTTTTAGCTAAATCATCAGCAAATATTTCATATTCTTCTCCAACTTTCATTTCCATTGGTGTCATGATATTGAGATTTTCCATTAAATCCTTATCTTCTCCCTTTACCTTGATTATTCCAAAAACTTCCCTTTTTGGTCTCTCACTATCTAAGTTTTCTACCTCTTCTCGCTGGTCATCTTTTTTGCTAAAAGTATAATTACCATTTTCCCCCTCCGTTATATCCATCAGACCATTATCCCCACCTGGTATTTCTAAATAATGATCACTTTCAACACTTTCAATATATCCAAGTTTTCTAAACATAATCTTAATATTTATATAATATTAACTTCATCTATACTCTAACATTAAATTAACCAATTGTAAATATAAAAAGTCTTATAACAAACAGGTAATTTTATTATATTCGGCCGCTATGTCTCTCAACTCATTAAATAATCTATAGTATTCATGGTCAATGCGGGGATAATCTTTTTGATTAATGATCATATTTAAATTAATCAATGCATGCTTTATGGCATAAGTAATATCATGCATATTCTTTGAACTGGCACTATTTATTCGATCTTCAATATTCCTGAACCTTAATAACCATCTAATAAAGTGTCGATTGCCTTCCACATCTCCAGCCGACTCCAAATCTTCTTCTATCTTTTCATAGACTCTTTTATTCTCGTCATTGCTATGGTGTTCAAGCAGCCTCTCCGCAAACTTCATGTTTAATAAATAACCAACATAACTTCCAACATCTCTACCCTTTAACAACGACATAACTCGACTATCCATAACCTCTCCAATTAGCTGCCGATATTCAGGATGAATATTTTGATCAGTCCTAGCTTTCAATAAATTATGATATGTGTTCTTTTTATATCGTATCCCTTCAACTAAGTTATCCGTCTGGGCTTTAACAGAAATTATATCCTTCAAACTAAATACGTTTGCTTCTGGACCAGCCAAATTTTCCAATTGTCTCCGAGCAAGCTCATTTTGTGATGTCAAAAACAACTCCCTCTGTAAGCGCCGGTATTCCATTTCTTGCTCTATCATTTTTCTTATTTTAGCAAGATTATTTTTGTTCGGCTCAATAAAATCGATATTCATCTCGCTCATATCCTGATTTAACCTGTCATACACCAAGTACCTGTAGGTTGATACCCGGATATGCATATTTTTCATTTTCCGATAAACTGCCTCCAAGTCTCTATCTATCATCTTCTGATAATCCACGCCATCTTCTACTTCTCGCATGACAAACTTTTCTATCTCAAACAACTCCTTAGTCCCCGGTTCCTGATATTCCGGCTTACCCAACTCCTCATAGGCTCGAGCAATATTTTCTATCGCCGCCAAAGCATGCTGCTTCCACCACCCAACATTCCGGTCAATATTTACCTTACCGTACAAACTGTCACTCCTTTCGCTAGCTTTCAACTTTCCATATTTTCGACGATAGACTGCCTCTCTTTCATCTTTCAGTACCCAGCGGTTAAACAGTACTTCCCTTGAAACCAAAGACATTTCGGCATATCTTTCCGATTGGACCAATTTGTCCCTCAAGTCATCAAACGTTCCCATCTCCGCCAGTTCCAGAGTCATATCACTAATCCGGCGTACATTCTCTGGTGTTTCCAACTCTAAATCAATTCCCACAAATTTCTTTTTCAACTCGCACACATCATGCTCCAATTTCACCACCAGACACAAAGCTTTATCAATGTGATTTTTATATATATTATCCACTGCTTTGGTAGCATCTTCAATCGTCGCAAAGCCTTTATCCAAACCCAGATCCCTCTCCACATATGCCGTCCACACACTTTTCACATATCCGGCCACATGCTTATATACCCATTCCGCCGGATAATCATTCTCTTCCCCAAATTCCAAGGCACAATATGGTCTTACCTGATAAACCACACTATTTTCTTCCTTTTCACACACAAAATCCACCCCGTCCATCACTTCCCCCGCCGGCCTAGCCATCACCCTTTCCTCATCAGTTTCATAGTTACCAAAATACGTACTTACTCTGGCAATCACCCGGGCTTCTGCCGGATCCTCACTAGTCAGAGATATATTTTCTAAACTATCAGACATTTTTTCTTCTTATAGTTACTTATAATACAATCAAAAAATTATAGCATGAATATTATAATAATTCAACTATAAAGCACATAAAAATACCATTTTCATGGTATTCGAAGATCTGATTTACTGCTCAAAATATTTTTACAGGACAACCAAAAAAGAAATTAAAAACCAATATCTTTTCCCTGCAATATCCAAATCATCAACAAATCATTATTCTCCCCAGCAATATGGGAAGGAGTTCTTTTCTTATCATCTTCCAATTCTGAATTCGCCCCATATTTTTCCAGCATCAACTTGACAGTTTTATACTGCCTATTACCCGCCGCTAGATGTAACGGGGTCATCCCCAATCCTCCCTTACCTTGTCTAATATTGATATCTATACCGCAACTCAAAATTTGTTGCATTATCTCATTTCGTTCAGCCACTGACCGTCTAATACAAGCATGCAGTGGCGTGTCCCCCTCTCCATTGACTCGTTTCAAAAATGATTCAATATTTGCCCCTGATTCTCCCTCTCTTTTTAATAAACTTTTTAATACATCAGCTGACCATAGCAAATGATAAACTGAGTTTCCTTTTTCATCCACAAAATTAACATCCACCCCATTTTTTAACAACACTCCCACCACATCAGGTGGACACACAATCAAAGGTCGCTCGCCAGCCTTATTGACACAGTTTATATATTTTTGTTTGAACTCGTCACCTTTTTTACTCACTATTTCCAGATATCTCTCAGCCACTAATTTATCTTTGGCATAAAACAAAGGATGATTTCCCTCCTTATCTATCCAAGTTACATCAACACCTCTTTTTAATAACAAATCCACCATCTCCGGATGTCCACCAAAATAATACAAAATATTCCTCTCATAAATATCAATCACATTTACATCGATTGATTTTTCTAACAACAATTCTTTTTTTATTTGTAAATACATTGAACAACTAGCATAACTAAGCAGTTTTAAGCCATTTTGTTTTTCTATCATTTCCAGCCCTTCTAGATTTTCTTTATCTAATAATTTATTAGATCTGTTCGAATAATTATCCAGATAGCTCATTAATTTATTTTCAATTATTTCATTCATAATAATATTTTAATTATACTATAAAACAAGTTTATTATCGGCATATACATCGCCAAAACATTGACAATTGAATTGTATAATGTTACAATAATAAGAAAATTCAAAACATAATTATCGCATGAAAAACAATCCGGACAATACAAATAATCACCAGCCTAAATCACCAGATAAAAACATAGATGCAGATATTGATTTAGACAAAGACATTGATTACGCAATTAATCTTTTGTCACAAGGAAAAGCTGTCCTTGAATATCTAAAATTGAAAACTATATCCAGTATTCTTGACAAGCCAGCTAATTATAATCTTAAAAAACTCTCCGATAAAATCCAAGAAAAACTTGAGGAGACTCCAAAAATCACAAAAAACCAAAAAGATGAAATGAACAAATTCTTTTCTATCATCGAAAAAAGAAATAAAGAAATCAATAACATACTAGAAAAAACTTGTTCCTTCCACTCAGTTGAAACTCTGACTCCCAAACAACTATTTATTACTGCTCTATCTGAATCTGTTTACCAAACCAATAAACAACAAATCAATGGCATCCCAAACGGAGACATTGAATCTAAAATAGGACCAATATCCATCAAACTCCTTTTTCATAATCTGGAAGATTATCTTCAGATATTTGACAAAGGTATTCAAGATGAAATAAGGAAACACCCACAAGGTGTACAACCACGAATTTTTGACACCATTAAACCACTTTTTCAAAAACATCTGGTTGCTTTACTTTTATATGACGTTCTTAATAAAGTGGAGTATGACGAAGACAGCAAAAAAATGATCAGCGATCATGAACATCTGCATATTACCTGCGACATATTTATTTCTATCGAAAATATTATTAAAGAAATCAGAAAATGCTCTGGTAGCTTCAAAGTACTGTCTAAATTATCTACAGAAGAATGTTTCCCCCATATCAAAAAAGCCATCGATGATACTACCAACCTATGTCTTAAGTATCTTATCCGGGAAGAAACAATATCATATATCTCGGCGGGACAAAAAAATATTGATAAACACCTTAAAGACTTAAAAAATCAAATAAATGCTCAAGAAGGTTCTATTCTTGGCTATGAAATTGATAAATACGTAGTAAAAAATACCATTATCAAAGCTCTAAATAAAGAAAGAATCAAACTAGATCAAGTAATTGATACCTCTAAAATTAAGTACTTTAAAAAGAATAAAATTACTCTGGGAGAATTAATAAATATTCTGATAAATGATTCTGTCAATGAAACTATTTCTCTTTATAAAACCAATACCGAAGACTCCGGCATCGCTAAGCCGCACGACATTCTCCGTCTCACCTTTGATCGACTTCGATCCAATGGATACAGCGAATCCGACCCGCTACTCCTCTTTTCTCCCCTAATTGGTCATCCACTAGATGAATGGCCCGAAATAGCTAAACAAGCACCTAAAATAAATTAGTAAACCAAAAAATATTCCTCGTTTATTGTGAAAACAGTATATTGATAGTTTTCCAAAATCAAACAACTAGACATAAAAATAGAGCGTTTTGGTCTTTTGTGACCACGGCACGCTCTAAAAAAGCCGTCAGTATTTATTTATATTTTTTTGCGGACTTTAGGGTGACAGAATTATCACCTGACCCACCCCATCCGCTGGGGGTGCCGGAGGAGTCCCCGTGTTAGTATCTCCCGGATTATTTACCGGAATTTCCGGAGAAATATAACCCGGGTTCTCCCCTTCAATAGGGTCCAAAATAATCACCGGTCCCGGCACGTGGCCCGTGCCATCGTCCGTCGCCGGATCAAATTCACATGGGTTGGATTCATCCGGTTCCTCCGGAATCTCCTCCTTAGGTATTTCTACCTTCAGAGGGGAGGTGTACTGTATTGAAAAACCTCCCAATTGAACCGAAGGTCCGAAGACCCGAGACCCAAAAATCTGGTACCAGTTGGGTATCGCCCCGAGAGCGATATTGTAAACGTTTACATCTGGGGCCTGTGCCTGCTGTTGCTGCTGCCCCTGCATCTGCTCATTAATTACGTTCACAATATTGACCACCTTCAGGGAAACTTTTACGTTCCCCTCCTGGTCTTTTTCAACCTGCGCCAAGACCAGGCCGTAATTACCACAATCATCAAGAAAGTGGTCAACAACCCATTTTACACCGTCGGCAGCGATCTCCCAGTACCGATCGGCCCAATATTTAGCCCCATCGGGCCAGGAAACTGTCACTGCTTCTTCGGTCGTGAGTCCATGGTTAGCTTTTACATAGTATTGTCCCTCGCCAACCTGGACCCTTTCGTTGTAGTCTCGAACCTTTATTCTCTGAATAAACTTGTCTCGGAGCTCCGCGGGCACTCCGAGCCCGTCTATTGCCTGTTCGAGGGTCCCCCGCCATGGATCCCCTCCCATAACCTGCCATTGCATTTCTGCAAAAGCAGGACACAACGGCCATAAAAACTGGCATAGCACCAGAAAAATTCCCATGATTTTTTTCGACAAAACAACCGCCTCCTTAAATTTGATATGGGGCAAACATGAACTGCCCCTTTTTTGGATACTGGTAGCTCATGCTACCGATAAAAAACTTAGTTCCAGGTTTCATTTCTGGCAAGACCTGAAGTCCCCAGCCCGTTCCGAGGTCCCGGTATAGTTTCAGTTCAGTCATTTTATCTTCTGCATAACCTATCGGCACCGACTGAACCGAACTATCTTTACAGCAAACTATAAAGGCCCCTTCGAATGCTTTGACAGGTAAATAGTTCCCTCCAGCAACCGGGACCTCTATTTCCATGATGGATTTGGCATCATTTTCCGAAAAATTAGCGGGCACTGGCGTAGCTGATCCGGACTCCTGTTGGTCCATCTGCATCATGGGCTTGTTATATGACCCGTCTCCGGAAACGGTCCCGGGCATATATCTGTATGTCATGATATAACCTCCACCATCAGGCCTGTAGAGGTTTCCCATGTATGCCATCATTTGTTCTTCTTCAGGTGTATACGTGATGGAAGGATCCACCACATTCACCTGATAAAGAGCTGTATTCTGAGTCTTTTCTTTCTTCGACTCCCAGCTCAAGAAGAAAAACCAAAACTTGGTTATTTTCCCCTCATACGAGGCTTCCAGTAAGAAAGTGTACAGACCCGCTTCCATACCGAAAGTATCTCCAGAAAATTTGCCCGATAACCCCGGCAAACCCGTAGTTGGATCCATTTCCCTCTGCCAAACTAACTCGTATGAGTGGTTGGCACTCACTAAAGACCCTTTTAAATAGTGCAGATCCTCTTCTTCGATACCCCTATCGAGGATTACACAAATTTCAATTTTTGAGCCCTTTGTCACTTGTACAGGTTCTCCAGTTACCGGGATTCCCCCGGCCAGCTTTCCAGTTGGCAAAGTCACATTCATGTTGGAGATATACCCTAATATTATCTCCGACTCGCTGGCAGCAAAATAAAGCTGCCCTCCTACCGACCATGTCGCCATAGCCGGCCACGATCCCAAAACTGATAGTAGAACAACTAACAAAAAAGTTATCCTGAACTTTGTAAATGAATTCATTTACATTACCCCCTTCTTTTTTTTAATAGTTTTTCCTTACGGAAAAAATTCAAGCCAACTCCACGATCAGTTAATACTTACTCCTTTCCCCAATATTTAATCAGAAGTTAGCGCTAATCGGGAATGAAGTCATCAATTTACTTCATCCCTAATTACCATCAACTTCCCATTTATACCTCACCCTCCCGGATTAAAAATCCAAGCCCTCCTTTGAATAAAATATTTAAAAAAAATTATTCAACCAAAATTCGCCCTTGAGTCAAATCCGGTAGCTCGTTGGTATCATCAACTGGCTTATTAACCAAAATATTTTCCAAGTTATAACTTTGATTCTCCACAATTTGCCCATTAGTCAGATCCGGCATAACCGGAGTCGAATCATCAACCAAAATCCGGCCTTGGCTCAAATCCGGTAGACCACTCGTATCAACATTAACTTCAATCTGGCCTTGTTCCAAAGAAGGCAAATGATTATATTCAGACTCAATTGGAGTAGTAATCACTTCATCAGTCACAATTCGCCCCTGGGTCAAATCAGGTAAATTAGCATCATCAATACCATGTTCATTTGTCAAAATCTGGCCTTGATCCAATGGGGGCAAAGTGTCAAAATGATCAGTAGTCAAATTAGTATCATAATCTACATTATTATCGGTCAATATTTGTCCATGAGATAAGTCAGGTAAATCACTATCACTATCAATATCAGTAATAATTTGTCCGTGACTCAAATCCGGTAAATTACTTGCCTCCTGCGGTAAGAACTGCGCACTGTCGACAGTGGGTTTAGTTTCATTCATATAATTTAAGAAATTAGCCTGACCATCAGCAGAATGATGAAACTTGCCATATTCACTCTCGATATCCTCATAACTCGCATATTTAACCGGATGACTAACCACCTGTTCGTCCACATGGGCCACAGTCACCGGCTCGACAACATCATACTCAGTAGTCGGCATATGGTCATCCCCCACATTCAAAACGCTTGACCCTTCTTCCTCTCCAAAACCACTCTCCACCGTTGGCTGACCATCCTTAACCGGCGTTTCTCCCACATCTAAACTATTGGCACCAGTATTATTAATATGGTTATCAATATAGGCTTGTGAAGTTTGATCAACATGCTCTTCCCCAAACCCCACCTCAATCGTCGGCTGTCCATCACTACCAACATCCAAGTGATCAACATTACCCATATGCACACCGAGAGCGTTGCCATCGGGATCGCCCATACCCATCGGCATTCTAAATTTATCAGTATGCTCCAGCAATTCCTTTAATTCATGCGGATCACTATATTTATCCAAATTGGACATAATCTCTTGTTCCACCTTGTAACCCCGCATATCAATATTATGAGCCCGCGCGTAGTGATAAACACCGTCCATATCCACTTCGCCATGATTCAAAACCTGATCAGAAAAAGCATCCATGTTGGAAACATGATTGTTAGTTTCCTGGACAACATCATGCGCCACCGAAACATTGGAAACACTATCCACATGATCGCTAGCCACATCATGACCCAAGCCATGATTCAAATGCCCACCAAAACCAGCAAAGTGATTGTCAGTCGAAGCATGGGCGTGAGCCATAAAACTTGAAGCCTCCACATGATTGGCCACTTCATGGTCAAGACCTGAAGAATACAAGAAATATCCAGCTCCAACTGCAACAAAAGCAGATAAAGCAAACTTAATTCCCTTCTTCCATTTATTAGCCCTTAAAATCTTCTTTTCCACTTCCACCCTCTGGGCAATCTCTTTTTCACTCAAACCCTTCCAAATATCTTCCGATCTCTCAAATCTCTCCAAAGCTGATTGCAATTTGGCCTTAGTTAAACCAAATTTTTCAACAGCCTCTTCCTTGAGAACACTAGACAATACGGTATTTGATAATTTGTAGGCAGCCGTGGCACCCAAAAGACCTCGCACAATATCATTATTACGAGCGGCATATCTCCAGGCAACCAATCCGGACAAACCCAATATAGATTGCATAGTAGCCTGGCCCTCACCAAAAAATCTTTCGCTCATTTTATTGGTCCAAGCCTTAGCACTATCCCAAGCCCGAGTTATTGTATGATATTTTTCACCTGTAGACGCATCAGATAATCCCAGTAAATCATTAACACCAACAAAGGCTACCATTTTGGCAATTCTCACCATCTTTGTCTTATCGGTCATACCTCTGGCTTCTAGATATTTGTATGTGCTTCTCATCACTTCCCATTTGTATTTTTTTGCCGTAAAACCCAAAGCTTCTTTAGGTACAAAACCTTTACGATAATCATCAAGTAGGGCAACGCCACTCACCCCTCTCTTCTTCACCTGTTCATAAATATCCTGATTAAATTCAACCATTGATTTCTTACTATCAAAAGCCAACTCCTCTTTCTTGCCTGCACACTCTTTCATCATTGATTTTTCCATCAATGACATGCCAATAGTCCGGTAAAAAGAACCGACAAAAGGAACGTGCTGCAAACCAAGTTTAAATTTACCAATCTGGATTCCAGCTCCCCAACGACTCTCGTTAAATTTTTTCTTAACAGCTTGCTGCCATTTATCTTCTAAAGCCAATTCTCTTTTTTCTTTATATAAATTAGCCAGTTCAGTCTTGTTTTCTTTCCAATATCCATTATTTTCCCCAAACTGATATTCCATGTTGTTGTTTAACATGGCTCTAAATTCGTTTTCTTTGAGCAGACGGTCGTATAGTTGCTTAACATACTTGGCTTTACTGGATTCAAGCTGATTTTCTTTGACTTCTAACGATGCGTTCTCAAGTTTTTCGGCTAGGTCAAGGATGCTGCCTTTTTCAAGTTTATTGGCTTCGGTTTGGGCACGCGGCAGCGTGCCCCTACGGTTGATATTGTTTTGTTCTAATACGCTGGTAGTCATAATGTTTACTCACTCTTCATATTATTGATCATCATATCTTTAAAATTATCAAAACCTTGTTTGGTTACCGCCTCATAATCGGCTACATTATCTCGAAAATAATTCAAAATGTCTTCCAAAGCGTTGGCGCTGTCAGCCAATTTTTCAACTTCCTCAACTTGTTCATTGGAACACTTGGCGAGCAATAAACGAATTAAATATTTTTCCAATGATCGCACCAGCATGTCTTTAACCTCTACTCGCTCTTCGCTGGAAAGGTCGTTCATGCCAATTTCGACAATTAAATTATCCAAATAGGCATCGACTTGGCTGATAGCATTTATCATTTGATCGTTCATAGTGAATATATTTATTTTATCTAATTTAAATCTTTTCGAAAACACTTAATTGGACAATGTTTTCGCTATGTAATCAACAAATACAGGCTATCATAATAATACAAAATAGTCAATAGCTTATTGGCATAAATATAGCCCGATAAATAGCTTATCGAGCCACTAATTACAGGACAAATAATCTATTTGGTCGGAATCTTGATCACTCCTTTTTTATTTAATTCATTCATATCGCACACCAATTTATCAATCACATACCAAACGGTTTTTTGACTATCGGTAATATCAAGCAACCTTTTCTCAACTCGTATCAATCTGGATTCCAACTCACCAAATCTATCGTCTAATTTATAATCAACCGCATCGATCTTCTTGTCTAAAATATTAACCTTTTTGTCTAAAACATCGATTTTTCTCTCAAACTTCTTGTCCATCGCATCGAATCTTTTATCAACGGCATCAAAGCGTCTACTCATTTCATTTTGTAGAGCAGCTAATTGTTTGGCCATAATTCGAGCCAAATCTTCGACTGTCATGGCTTTTTGTGTTTTCTTACTTGTATTCATTTTTACCTCCATAAAATATTATAACAAACTTATTTTATAATATTGGAGATTAAGAAAATTCAAAAAGAAAATTAAAAGAATCTTAATGACAATTAGTTTTCACACAAACGGCGGTATTCACAATCTTTACATTTGGATTGATCATGACAACCATCGAATTCCAAGCGGGAAATACCCCGCCAAACTTCTTTGATCGTTTTTTTTAACTCATCCAAATCCTCTTTAGTAATTTTAAAACGCTCTTTCTTAAACTTACCGGAAGGCATGGGCTCAACAAAATCCAGCTCGGTCTCTCTGATCCGATAAACAAATCGCGATGACAAATCACCCAGCAACTTGTAAAAAACCAGTTGCCGCCAATAATCACCGTTACTGTTCTTGGTCTTGCCCAAAACATCATTCCGCGATTTGGGTTTACCAGTCTTATAGTCAATCACCCGCACACTTTCACCATCACCATCTTCAATTAATTCAATCCGATCCACTTTACCGGAAAGCGGAATGGATTTATCTAATAATACCTTACCAGTAGCAAAATTATATTCATTGTACAATGGCACCAACCAATCATTGGCATAATAATCATAATATGCCATCAGATCATTATTGCCTTTTCTTAATAGGTCATCAAAGTCATTGTCGAGTAACACCTCTCTTTTCAGCCCGGCTTGAAAAAAATCCAGCAATTTTCTCACTTTTGGCAATTTCCCTGTCTTCTTGTAAGTGCGAAAAAATATTTCCAACGCATAGTGAATAGCCGTACCATAGGCAAGACTACGTGTTTTAGCCTTGGGCACCCGAATAATATTGTCATAAAGAAAAGCTCGCGGACATTTGAGATATTTGTTTAAACCGGTGGGGCTTAAAGAAAAATCCTCCAAGAGTTTTTGCAGATATTTTTTTTCATTAATCGATATTTGTTTCGGTTTAATAAATGTTTTGGAGAGCATGGAATCAACGTCAATTTCCAACCCAAGGCGGGAAGACCCCGCCCCTACATTGATATAATCACAATATTTATGATCAATTTCGGAAATGAACATGGCGGCAGTAGTCTCTTTTTTGTCCTTACCTGTTCCATAACTGTCCGCCCAAGTGATATACAAACGTTTCTTGGTTCGAGTCATGGCTACATAGAATAAACGCCTGGCCTCTTCATTTTTGTCCTCGCCATATATTTCTTTTTTCAATACTCCGTCCACCAACCTTAATTTCTCGACATGGCGTTTGTTACTCCAATGTTTATCCCGCGCCCCGCAAATAAAGACATAATCAAACTCCAGCCCTTTGGCACCGTGGGCTGTCATCAGATTCACCGCTTGCCCATCAAAATCGTAATTAGTAGCATTGATCTGTAAATTATTTTCCTTCATTTCATCCAATATTCCAATTGCATCCTTTAACTTCAGATTGGGCCGCGAACGATTGATATCTTTCCAAAAATTATAGAAACTTTTTATTTTAGACATTTTATCAAGACGTTTGTCGGATAATAATAAATAATCCAATAAACCGCTTTCTCTAATCAATGCTTCAAGAAAATCAATGAATACAACGTTGCTGTGACGTTTTTTCATTTTTAAAATGAAATTTATGAAACGAGAAACAGTATTTTCGTTATCAAATTCCCTGGGCACGTTAGACGTTGCGTGCAACGTCTCTACATTATGGTGATCATTACATTTTTTTACCAACCAATCGAATATATATTTTTTTTGGGGTTTTTGTTTTGATTCGACAAAAATCTGGTAAACATCGACGGCGTCAATATTCCAAAAATCAAAATTTAATACATAAAACAATAACTCATCGTCATTGGTATTTAATAAAAATTTCATCAAATCGACTAACTGATTAATCGTTTTATCTTTTAAAACATCCTCACCCCGATTTAATCGATGTGGTATACCAAATGCATCAAAAATCTTCATTAAATCATCAGCTTCCCGATTATCCCGATAGAAAACCGCCACATCATTAAAATCAACTTTTTTCTTTCTTAAAAGTTCAATCTCTTTGGCAATATAATATCGTTCCACATCATCATTTGGTAAATTAACCAGCCGAATTTTATCACCACCTTTTTTATTGAAAACTTCAAAGTCCTTTTTAATCTTTAATTGGTTCTCGGCTGTATTGATCGCATTTTTCATCAGTGATCGTGAAGCCTGCAAAATATTGCCCGGACTGCGATAGTTCACATTTAAATTAATTTTCTTTGTTCGTTTGAACAGATCAGAAAAATATAATAGATTTTCCAGACTTGCTCCCTGAAAGCGATAGATTGATTGATCATCATCGCCCACCACGAAGATATTGGGCAGATCGTCATGACTACCCAATAATTTGATCAATTCATTTTGGGCGCCATTGGTATCTTGATACTCGTCCACCAGCATGAATAGATATTTCTCCTGAAAATTGGCTAGAAAATTTTTATCTTTTTTGAATTCATCCAGGACAAACAAAATCATATCGTTGTAATCGTAATATCCATGTTGGTGTAATGATTCCTGATAAATTTTATAAATACGGGATAATTCAACGTTTTTATCGATGATTTTTGTTTTATCAGGTTTTGGGCGGTCACCAAGACGGGCGGGTTTAAAACCCGCCCCTACAATATTATTCGTAATTCGTCCGCCCGAGGCGGATGCGCCTTGGGCGCATAATTTTTCATGTTCAACCAGTTTTTTGAATTCCAATGGGCCGATACCTTCTGATTTTAAATTATTTATGGCCTTCAAAATATAGGGCACGAAAAAATATGGGGCTTTGGCTGGTCTTAATTTAACCAGGCGACACTGATCCATGGCCTTTTTTAGAAAAACAATCTGTTCCAAATCCGAAATCTGCTGCATCCGCTTGGCCAACAAGAACCGTTCCGGATAATAATTGATCACCTCATTGCAAAACGAGTGGAAAGTATGAATATCCACTTTATAACCATCTGTGCCCATTATTCGCACCAACCGCTCCCGCATCGCCTTCACACCGGAGTTGGTAAAAGTCAGACACAAAATATTGTGTGGCGCCGTATCGGTCTTGGACAAAATATTAGCAATCCGCAAGGCAATAACCTGTGTTTTACCCGTCCCCGGTCCCGCCAACACCAAGACCGGACCATAGATTTCATCGACGGCCTTTTTTTGATGTTGATTCAATTTTTGATACTCAGATTGGAAAAAAGACATAAAAAAATTAATTATTCTGCCCACCTATCAAGGGCGGCGTTGACCAAACTGTCGGCTAATTGATTATTAGCGCGTACCACATGAGTAATAGTGGTTTGGCCAAAACATGATAACTTCTCTTGAATCTGAGAATAATATTCTTTTAGTCCGTCATTTCTAACCTGATACTCACCATTAATTTGCTTAACCATCAACTCACTATCCAAAAAAATATTTAGATTCAGCTCAATCAATTCGCCAGTATAATTCTGTTCCAACAAATTAATAGCATCCAATAAAGCTCGATATTCAGCTTGGTTATTGGTGCAATGTCCATAATAAAAAGCATCAGCCAATATTTTTTTACCCTCATCAAAATAAACCACGCCACCACCCGCTCCCGGTCCGGGATTGCCACGAGAACCACCATCGGAAAAAATAACTACATTTTTTAAATCATCATTCATTTTCATTATTTTAATTACAAAATTACCAATGACAAACGTAATTTACTTAACTTCCAAAAAAATCGATGTGACTGGTTTTAAACGTATTTATCTGCTGCAAAATCAAATCGGCATCGGCCGCCGCGCCAGTATATTCTTGCAACGATTTGGTGGCGTCACTATATTTACCACGATCAGCCGAGCGAGCCGCATAGGCCAATGAAGACGACATGTCCTCACCTAAACTCGCCAGCTTTTCCAAGTCATCATAATATAAATCCAAATATGAATACTCATCGCCCATGGGTACTTGTTTTAAATCATAGAGATAATCAACTGTTTGGCTATAACTATCCTCAGCCTCGGAAGCCGTATCATTAGCCTCGGCATAATCTTTGACATTAAAACTGTTTTCCGCTTCGATCAATTTGTTGGTCGCCGCCACCAAACTTTGGTCATATTTACCCTTTATCTGATTATAAGTAATAAATTTCTCCTGAGTATCCACCACGGATGACCCAGTACCACCTTTGACTAATAAAAAAGCAATTACTCCCAAAGCTACTACCAGCATGGCCACCAAAGTGACTGTCCATAATGTGCTATATTTGGCCGAAGGATCAGCCGCGTAAAATGCTGCTTCTGATTTACCTCTACTCGATCCTTCTCGATCCATTTTTTGCTGTCGTGATTTAAATCGCTCAGCCAACTCAAATCTTTTGTCGTCGGGATTGGCGTTGTTCGCTGTGTTATTATCGTGTTGTGGTTGATTTTGTTCCATAATTTTTGTGTCGTGATTGGGCGGGTTTAAAACCCGCCCCTACAATATTAATTATATTTACTTGAATTATACCAAACTTTTAACCATATATTCACCCACTAATTTATAACCTAACTTTTGGTAATACTGGCGCACGCCCACGCCAGCAATAACGGCCATTTTTTTATATCCAGCTTCTCTTACCTCTTCTTCAGCGATTTGCATTAATTTTTTTCCCCAACCTTGATGCTGACTAACACCTTCACTACTCTTGTTGATTCCCACCACCTGCCCGTAAGTATGTAATTCTCGCACTAACGCCGCTTTGTCTATTTCACTAATAGTTTTCATTAATTCATTTTCACCCTGGGGAATAAATAATCTCAATAAAGCTAATATCTTTTTATCATCAATACTTTCATAACTCAAAAATATTTCCTGTCCCCCTCTGACATGATAACTCCGCCTAATTAATTTTAAATCGGCAATGCTTTCACCTTTTGGCTCCCGACAACGAATGCAATTACAATTTACTCCCGAATCATGCAATTTCTGACGTAAATTCGAAGTCTTAACTCCATCCACGATCGAATTATTGGGAATATCACGCATCAAACGAACAATTCTCACCCAAGGTGGAATATTTGGTTTAATCTGACCAAATAATTTGATTAAATCATCTTCCTGATATGGTTTATACTCCCCTTTTTGCCAGACATTAAACAGTTCACTATTTTCCAATACTACTGTGGGATAGATTTTTAAATGATCAGGATAAAAACCAGGATCAGAAAATAATAAGCGAAACATTTGTTTATCACGTTCAATACTAGTACCCGGTAATCCCGGCATAATATGATAAACAATCTTAAAACCAGCCTGACGTAAAATAGCCGTCGCCTCCTTAACTTTCTCAACATTATGTCCTCTTTTGACCAAATTTAGCACATCATCAAAAACACTCTGTACTCCCAACTCTACTCGCGTCACTCCCAAATATCGCAACCATTTGGCCTCTGTCGGCGTGATATAATCCGGTCTCGTTTCAATGGTCAAACCGATCAGCCGACAATCGGCTGTCTCGTTTATTTTTTTAGCTTCCGATAAACTATTGGGAATATTGGCAACATCTGGGCGGATAGATTCCGTACGGGCGGGTTTCAAACCCGCCCCAACAATATTATTGGATAATTTGTAATTATTAAAGGCGTCAAAACAACGTTTGATAAACAGCTCCTGGTATTTAACCGGATGGGCGGAAAAAGTTCCTCCCAACACAATCATCTCATTCTTGGAAATATCATGTCCCATTTTGTCCAACATGATTAATCGCGACCGCACTTGTTCGTAAGGATCAAAATCATTCATCACCCCCCGCATCGCGGCTGGCTGATTTTCCAGATAACTCTTGGGCATACGCGCCGGGCTAGGACAATAGACACAATTTCCCGGGCAGCCCATTGGCTTGGTCATCACCGAAATCACACTCACCCCCGACATGGTCCTGATCCGCCTTTTAGTTAATAATCTCTCAAAGATTTCACTCTTTGAAATTTGATTACCCGCCGACATCTCCCGATAGGTGCTAACCAAATGTGATTTCTTTACCTCCAGACAATCTACCTTATATTTAGCGCATATTTGTCGCACAATCCTTTGTAAACCATCCTCATTACTAACTTTTTGTTCTAAAATTGACAAAACAGCCGCCCGCCGGGACGCCTTGATATTTTCGAATTTTTGTTGAAAATCTGACATAATATAATTACGAGTAATAGGAATTTATAATATAGCCAATTCGTCATTATCCAAGCTATGAAAACAAAACATTCTCACCAAATAATCGCCGCTATTAAAAAATCATATAACTCCATCGCCGAACATTTCTCCCAAACCCGACAATACAATTGGAATGAGATAAAATCATACGTTAAACAATACGCGCGGGCCGGACAAAACATTCTCGATCTAGGTTGCGGCAATGGTCGATTATACCAAATATTGAGCCCATATTCGATCGATTACCTGGGAGTTGACATCAGCCAAAAACTAATTGCCGAAGCCAAATCAAAATATCCAACGGCCCAGTGGCAGATAGATGATATGAGTCAATTAAAATTGCCCAGCAATTATTACCATATCGTTTTTGCCATTGCTTCCTTCCACCATTTACCAAATGAGATATTGCGTCAACAAGTTGTAGATAATATCTTCCGCGCCCTCAAACCTGGGGGATTGTTTATTATGACTAATTGGAATTTGTACCAACCCAAATACAAAAAATATTTTAATAAAGATCATCGATTTGATAAAAATTTAGCCGAAAATGACACCTTGATTCCTTGGAAAAACAGCGCTGGCCAAATCCTTACCACTCGTTACTATCACGCTTTTACACTATCAGAAATCGATAAGATACTATCTGCTTGCCAGTTTCAGGTAATTGAAAATAAAAAAAATAGATTTAATCTAGTAACAGTTGCAAAAAAATTACGAATTACGAAATGATAGTGATTCTAATCGTAATTCGTAATTTTTTTCATCCAAAACATCCGCCCCTACTTCCAGCGCGTACATAGCTGGCTGTCTCGACGCATAACTTTCACAAACATCACCCCGGCAGGGTTGAAAATCATCTTTATAGTCAACCAAATTATAATTGGCATCAAAAAATAAAATATCCAGCGGAATTAAAGTATTTTTCATCCAAAATGATTGATGTGCCTCATTATCAAATACAAAAAGCATACCTTCATTGTCAGGCAAACTTTCTCTATTCATTAAACCGCGCGCTCTTTCTTCCGTCGTATCAGCTATTTCTACACAAACATTTATTTCATGCTTGTCGCTTACCAGTGATATTAATTTTTGGTTATTACTA
>JBAZOB010000012.1:0-31191 GCA_041648895.1 Patescibacteria group bacterium | reverse complement strand
CAGATGCCAATACCCTTGCGCTCTGGCACCTGGACGAAAGCAGCGGTAGTGGCAGTTTTATCAAAGACTCATCCACCAACAATTATCACCTGACCCCCACCGGCACCTTACCCGGGAGCGGCATCTCTCGCCTTGGCCGAAGTTTCGACGGCGCCAGTGACGTAATCAATCGCAGTGTCATCACCACCCAAACTACCAACCTCACCGTCGAAGGCTGGTACTACTGGCGTGACAGTTCGGCTATTGCTTATTTGTTATACAACGGTACGACTGCCTCCAACGGTTATGGCCTCAGAATCTCCAACGGCTCATCATCGGCCGGTAACGAAATTGGCTTAATGCTTGGTGGTGTGACCTATGACGCATTAAATAGCACCACCACCATGCCTACCAATCAATGGACCCATGTCGCTCTTACTCGCGACAGCAGCACTTGGCGACTTTATGTTAATGGTGTGTTAAAACATACCGCTACCACCAATCCCAACACCCCCTCCGGCAATACGCTTCTGGGTAGCAGTTTCGACGGCATTATTGATGAAGTCAAATTTTCCAACATTGCTCGCTCCGCCGAGGAAATTTACGAGTCTTACCGTCTCGGTCGCGATCACTTAATCAATAAATCAATCACCACCACCGATCTTAGCTCCACCGGTAAAATGTCATTTTATATCGCCTCCGAAAAACCCGGCCAAAAACTGGATTTTACCATCGGTGAATCCGTCTTTGCCAACTATTTACCCGACGCCAATACGGTCAGATTATGGCATTTGGAGGAAACAGTCGGTTCTGGCGCCTACCTCAAAGATTCGTCCGGTAATGATAATTTAACACCCACCGGCACCACTGATTCATCTAGTGGATATTTGGGACACTCTCGTTATTTTGATGGTTCATCGGATTATCTCAATACTACATATAACCCTGGTTTCATTGATAATATTTCCATCAGCGCCTGGGTTAAAACCAGCGGCACCAACAATTATTCCGGATTGATCACTTCGCGGGGAACAAGCTGGATCAACGGTTTGACCATGGCTACCAACAATATTGTCTGCATGTATGTTAACCAAAACCAGGCTGTTTGTACCTCGTCGATCAATGACAATCAATGGCACTATGTTGTTGGTACTTACGACAAGCAATATATTCGGATATATCTGGATGGACAATTAGCTAGCACCCCAATTGCCTACACCTCCAGTATGGACGTTCGCGACGTTTTCAAAATTGGTCTGGACGATTATGACGCGGTCAACCGTAATTTTACCGGCTACATTGACGAAATTCGCCTCGACAACATTGCCCGCACTCCAGAAGAAATCCGCCAGGCCTATGAAATCGGCCAGCGCACTCACCAAGTAACCTTTGATTTCGGTGCCAATCTAGATAGCGGTAATCTCATTACCGGCTCCGGTGACTATTCATTTACTGTTGATGCTACTGCCAAGGGCTTGAGTACTAAAGGTCAAGGACTATACATTGGCGACAAGATAATTATCAGTGAAAATTATGACGGTGCAGAATATATCGCCCAAGGCACTGTCGAAACGGTCAACGCTACAACTGGTGCAGTGACTGTCACCGCTTGGGATGCTAGTTCCACTTTCCCGAGTGGGGAATACAGCCAGTCCGCCGATGCTTTCAAATGGCAACGGGAATATTTTGACTTAACTGGAATCATGGACAGCCACATTGACGCCGTTACCCAAATTACTCTCCGACCCAAAAACAGTTCGTCCGCCAGTACCTTTTGGCTGGATGATATTAATTCCATTAGCAATTATCTAACCAATCCGGCCGGTTCGGAAATATTGTCCTCGGACAATCAATATTTACAATATCGCGCCATACTGACTACTAATAATTCCAATGTTACTCCGTCGATTTCCCATGTTACTATCAATTTCAACGATTCTCCCGATCCGGCATTTACCTCGGCCATTACCAGTCAGTCCTCCCTCAATAACAACAATAAAACTGCTTTCAATTTGCAGTGTGTTGGAGTCAATGTTTATTCTTCTGGTACGACTGAATGTCAGGGTTCGTGGAACAATACCAACTGGAATACCATTGATTCGGTCGCCGGATCACAAAACAATGTTACAATCCAAGGCACTCCCGATGTCAGCGCCTGGACCGGCTATCCTGCCGATGGTAACCAAACTATTTATTTACGTTTATATGTAGATTCGACCGGCTATGACACCAAAACTCTGAACATTACCAAAGATACAGCTGAACCAATCTTTGCCAGCATCAACTCGGTTGCCGGGGATACAAGTTCACCATATGTTGACGATACTGACAATGGGTCCACCGCCGTAGTTTTTACCAGCTCGGCCGATTCCGCCACCTGTAAATGGGATACCGTTGATACTAATTATGACAGCCTGGCCAACACTTGCAGTTCAACCTCTTCCTGTGATCTCAATATTAGCGGCAGTGGCCATCACACCGTTTATCTCCGCTGTCAGGATAATAATTCCAACAAATCTACCACTTCCTATCAATTAGATTATTCCATTTCCTGGAGTGGCTATGCCCGTCTAATCGAGTTCGATCAACCCACTCCAGCTACCGATTATCAAGTTCGGGTAGATTTAAACACTACCAATTTCAACTTTTCTCACGCCCAATCCGCCGGCGAAGATATCCGCTTTACCGATGTTGCCAACAATCCACTACCATATTGGATTCAGGAATGGACTGCCAACACCAGTGCCAAAATCTGGGTCAAAGTGCCAGTTTCTGGTACTAAATATATCAAAATACATTTTGGTAATCCGACCGCCATTTCCGCGGCCAGTGGTGACGCCGTTTTTGAATTCTTTGATGATTTCGATGATGCTTCTTTAGATGGTGTCAAATGGAATACCTATATCGACGACAATGGTCCCGATCCCACCATTACCGAATCAGGCGGTAACGCGGTTGTTTATGTGCCTTATCGCAACGGTTCCTCCGCCTTTTTGTCTTCCGATCAAGCTTTTGCCAATAACATGATTCTCGAAGGACGAGCTTCGATTAATTATGGTAATACCAACGTCAAAGGCGAATTTGGTTTTGACACCGAACGCCCCCGCCCTGACTATCACAGTCAACTTTCATTCTTCGACAATGATGGCGGAAATGGTAATATCTACGTCAATATGCGTAACTTGACCAGTCCGGTTGGTCAAACCAGTCGCACCTACGATACCGCCGTTACCGGCGGCACCAATGTCTGGCACAATTATCAGATTATTCGTGAAGGCAATGCCGTCCGTTGGTATCTGGATGAAAATTTAATTTATGATTATCCGGTCAATAATAACTATGTTCAACAATATTACCCGGTACCCCAGGGCTCATTGAATATCGCTTTTGGTAATTATGTCTGGAGTGATAATACCGCCGAAACTCAATATTTGGACTGGGTTTTTGTCCGCCAACATGGCGCGGCCGATCTGGTGGCGACAATTGATGAAGAAAATATTATTAATTCGCCCGACATCTCTTCTCCGGCAGTTACTTCGGTTAGTGCCGTCGAAGGGGATACTACCAACACTTGGACCGATACTGGCGACAACGATACCACGACTATTACCATGAACACCCCCGCCGACACTGCCTATTGTAAATGGGATACCATTGATACTGATTATGACAATATGGACGGCGTCTGTGAGAGCACCTCTTCCTGTACAGTCGATTCTCCGACCGAAAACACCTATAATTTTTATCTACGTTGTCTGGATTTCGCCGGCAATAAATCCGCCAGTTCGTATCATATTGAAGTAATTGTTGATTATTTCTGGCAATACAATCGGGAAATAACACTTAACTCGGCCACGACCATGACCAATCAACAGGTCAGGCTAGATTTTACCGCTGCAAATTTTAACTATAATAATATCAAATCTGACGGTTCAGATGTTCGTTTTACCGACAATTCCAATAATTTTCTCGATTATTGGATTGAAACCTGGAACGACGGAGGAGATTCCAAAGTCTGGGTCGAAATTCCGGCTATTGGCACCGACACCATTGAGATCCTCTACGGCAACAGTTGGCATATTGATCGCAGTCATGGCGACAACACGTTTGTCTTTTTTGATGGATTCGAAGGTGATTCGATTGATACCAACAAATGGTATTACGATCCTGGCGATATATATAACAGCTATCAAGGATCAGCTGAAGTGAACAATGGACTATTGGATATTTATATTCCCCAAGTTCCGTATTTAAACACTGACGTTGTCTCCAAAACCGCTTTTAGTTATAACACCGCGCTCGAAGCCAAAGCCTCAATTGATTTTGGTGGTGACAGAACCGAAGGTGGGTTGGGATACGGTACACGGCGAACAATTGGAATACATGGAATCGATGAAACAATTGATTTTTGGGATGGGTCTGGCTCTGACACAAATATTTACACTCAATCCTACACCGCCGCCCAGGGACAAAGAAGCGCCACCGGTTCACCGGACAGTGCTGATGTTAATGTTTGGCACAACTACAAAATCGGACGCACTCAAAATAATCCCACCTATTATCGTGATGATATATTATTGGCCACGTATGATTATAGTTCCGCTCCCCAAGGAAATATACCGATCGCAATTGACAATGATTCGCCCAGCAATGCCGGTATTTATCCTGATTCCGCCGAGCATCTTTATGTCGATTGGGTCTTTATCCGCAATTATGACGGGACTGATCCTGTTTTCCAAACCCTCGGTGACGAACAATCCGGTCAAACCGTCTTCCCCCGCGTTAACAATGTTAGTTCAGTCACCAATGACACCGCCGCTCCCTTTGTTGATGTCTCTGACGATGGATCAACCTTGGTCTATTTTACCACTTTAGATAATCCGACCAACGTTAAATGGGATATTGTCGATACCGACTATGACAGTCTGGCCAACGATTGCAGTAGCATTACCCAGTGTCTATTGGACCTAAGCGGTGAAGGAGTAAAAACTGTCTATTTTAGAGCCACTGACGCCGCCGGCAATAAATCCACTTCTTCCTACCAACTCCAATACACCATCCAAACGACTGAATTGACCAACCTCTTGAGCTCCTCACAGCCCGACGAAAATGATCTGACTCTCACTGTCACCATCAAACCATATTTTGCCAATACTATTACCGATGGTAGTTTAAAACTAATACTGGCCGATGAATTTGATTTCTCCGGTCTCACCCGCGCCGATGTCTCGGCCAGTGGCGGCGATGTCACCTGGCCAGATGATGAAATAATTTACGCCAGCGGCACCCAGATTGCCCAATCAAATATTCCATTTATCAATATCGCGTACGCTCAAGGTGAAAACTCAATCACTTTCAATTTTACCGGCGACATTTCTTCCGAAGATGGCGAGATTACTTTTACCATTGGCGGTATTAATCAACCCGGCAATCCGCCCACCGAAGGCCCTTATTCCTACATTGTGGAATGGTACGAAACCAACAACGCTACTGGCTCACCATTATTTATCCAAGATGGCCAAGTCTACCTCAACCAGGGAATAAATGTAACCGCTTCCGTTCCCACTTCCCTAACTTTCATCATTGATGCCGTGGCCAGTGGTCAGAGTGTCAATGGCGCCACCACCAATATTGATACTGCCAGTGATCAAATTGATTTTGGTACATTGAGTGGCGCGGCCGATCTGATCGGCGCCCATGATGTAACCATTTCCACCAATGCCACTAGCGGCTTTATTGTTACTTTGCAATCAAGCGGTGATTTTACCAGTGGTGCCAATAATCTCAATGACTTTACCGGCACCAATTCGGTTCCCACTATCTGGCTCTCCCCACCGGGTTCAGGCACGGAAAGTTATTGGGGCTACACCACCGACGATCCCTCGCTGAGCCAAGTTGTCGTCGATCGCTTTATCAGCAACAAATGGGCCAGCTTCACCTCCGCCCCCGCGGAAATATTTTCTCATGGCCAACCCACCGACGGTATCACCACCGGAGAAGGCACCACTCGCGTTGGTTACCAACTGGAGATCACTAACCATCAACCAGCCGGGTATTACACTACTAATCTGATCTATATTTGTACCGCCACGTATTAAAAAATTAATAATTAATGAGTTGTGTGAATTAATCTCTTTATATGTCATCCCCGCCTTGAGCGGGGATCTCATCATCAAGACTGTAATAAACGCGTTACATATGAGATCCCCGCTCAAGGCGGGGATGACAGGGGTAATGACTAATTGGCACAACTCATTAATTAATAATGAATAATTAATAATCATTCATCATCCATTATTAATTATTAATTTTTTTTATTATAGTATGATATAAACGAGTAATATTTTTTCTCTTAAATCTCGTGTATTCCAAACTGATTATTCTTATATCAACCATATTGATTCTTACCAATGTCTGCCCAGTTTTGGCCGCGGCTTCGATGAGCGATGTTTTATCCAATTCCAATAAAGCCATTACCAGTCACCACGATATTGATATCGAATTAGGTGATTTTATTTTAACCACCAATGGCAGTGTCAAAATAACTTTTGATAATAATTTTAACTTATCCGGATTATTATCGGCCGATGTTAGTGTGACTGGCGGGAATGTTACCTGGCAAGTCCCCATCGTGGATATTCCCGGTAAATCAATTACAGTAGCATATTTGGGTGATCTTGATCAAACCGATGTCGCTCTCAATATTCAAGTAGGTAATATTAACTATATTACCAATCCCGTTAATATTGGTAGTTACCCGGTTAGATTTTATGTCCATGAAAACAACGATGGCACGGGGGATATTCATTATCAAACCAGTACGGTGGTGGCGATCAATAATGTTGTTAATGTCCAGGCCGAAATATCCGAAACCTTAAGTTTTACGGTGAGTGGAGTGGGGGGTGGTCAAATTGTTAATGGCGCTACCACCACTTTGGCCACCACGACCAACAATATCAATTTTGGTACCTTGAATGGGGCCAACACTCAAATTGCCGCCCAAAACTTGACCGTCAATACCAATGCCACTGGCGGCTTCACTGTTACCATTCGCTACTTGGGTAACCTCGCTTCCGGCACCAACATCATCAACAATTTTACCGGCACCAATGCCATTCCCACCACTTGGACTACTCCACCCAGCGGTGGTACCGAAGGCTACTTTGGATATACGACCAATGACACTACTCTTGGCACCGGCAGCGCCAACCGTTTTGCTACCAATAAATGGGCCGGCCTTTCCACCAGTCCGTTGGAAATATTTTATCATCCCGATCCCACCGCCGGCACCGGTACCGGCATTGGCACCACTCGCGTGGGATACAAAATCGACATTACCAACTTTCAAGCCTCGGGCACCTACACCACTACTGTTAATTACGTTTGTACCGCCACCTACTAGAAAAATAAGAATTAACGAGTTATGTGAATTAATCCCCTTATCTGTCATCCCCGCTCAAGGCGGGGATGACAAGAAAAAGATCATGGATGACATTGAGAGATTAATTCATACCACTCGTGAATTCGTCATTCATAATTTTTTTACTCCCACTCCATTGTGGCTGGCGGTTTGGTAGTTATGTCGTAAACAACGCGTGACACGCCGGGTATTTCGTTGACAATGCGACTGGACATTTTTTGTAGTAATTCATATGGCAATGGCGCCCAGTCACCGGTCATGCGGTCTTTAGAAACAATTGATCTAATCGCCACCACTTCGCCGTAATTACGCCCATCACCCTTGACGGCCGTACTTTTGGTATTGGTTAAAATGGCAAAAGAATGAAGTACTTTGCCATACCAACCCGATTTTTTCATTTCTTCAATCACAATATTATCCGCCGTCGTAATCATGGCCAATCTTTGCTTATCCATCGCGCCAATCACCCGAATGGCATAACCAGGACCAGGATGAGGCTGGTCATTGATAATTTCGGCCGGTATCTTTATTTTTTTAGCGATTTCTCGTACCTGGTCGGTATAAAATTCCCTGATTGGTTCAACTAGGGCCAGTTTCATATTTTTTGGCAGGCCACCGACATTATGATGACTCTTAATATTGGCCGCATGTTTGGTTCCTCTCGATTCAATGACATCAGAATATATCGTTCCTTGGACAAGATATTTAATATTGGGAATAGACTTTAATTTCTTCTCAAATAGATCAATATATAACTTACCAATAATTTTCCGCTTTTGTTCGGGTTCGGTCACCCCTTTTAATCTGGATAAAAATTCGTTTTGCGCCCGGATAATTATCGGTTTGATTTTCAGTTTCTTCTCAAAATAATTGATTACTCTTTCCGTCGTCCCCGGCCGCATTAACCCACTATCAATATGAATCGGAATCAAATTTTTACCAATCGCTTGACCCACCAAAGTCGCCGCCACCGTTGAATCCAAACCTCCCGACACCGCCGCAATTGCTTTGGCCGGACCAATTTTATTTTTTATCCGCCGAATAATTTGGGGAACATCTATTTTTGAACGAGACAATCCAAACCCGCACGCCGCCACAAAATTTTTCAATACCAGATTTCCATATTCAGTATGTTCCACTTCCGGGTGAAATTGGATGCAATATATTTTCTTTTTTTCATCCGTCATCACCCCCGTCTTCACACCGGCCGTGCCAGCTACCAAAGAAAAACCAGCCGGCGGCTTGGTTACCACATCGCCATGGCTCATCCATACTTGTGAATTCTGGGGTAAAGAATTTAAAATCGCCGATTTTTTATTCAGCATCAAAGTAGCCGGACCATATTCTTTGGTTTTACCAGGTTTAACCTGGCCATTCAATAAATAAGCCGTCAACTGCATGCCATAACATATACCCAATATTGGCACTCCCAATTGATAAATTTTCTTATCAACCGTCGGCGCCCCTTTAGCATAAACACTCGCCGGTCCACCGGATAAAATAATCCCCTTTACCTGTTTATCTTTTAATAATTTTCGAGAGTCTTTCGGCTCAATAATCTTCGTTTGGATACCAAAATCATTTATCCGCCGTGATATTAGATGAGCTGTTTGCGAACCAAAATCGATGATAATAATCATATTTATTTATAAAATTAGGAATTAGAAATAATTTTTCCCCGCGTCAGTAACAATAACGTCATGCGGATGACTTTCAATCATACTGGCTGGGGTAATGCGGATAAAACGAGCGGTTTGGTAAAAAGTCGGGACATCTTTGGCGCCTAGATAAAAGAAAGAAGATTTTAGACTACCGGCGACTTGATGGAGATAGTCATCAACACTTCCCTTATAGGGAGTTAGACCTTCAACGCCTTCGGCGATTAATTTTTCTTTTTTCTCTTGTTTTGATTGTGCATATCTTTCCGCTCCACCTTTAACCATCGCCGCCGCCGAACCCATGCCGCGGTAGACTTTATATTTATTATTTTCAATTTCTAATATCTCGCCTGGCGATTCGTCAAATCCAGAGAGTAAAGAACCCAACATGACGGCAGTGGCTCCTATCCCCAGCGCCTTGGCCATGTCACCCATTTGTCTAATGCCGCCATCGGCAATAATAGTCGCCCCGGTTCCTTCGGCTGCCCGCGCGCATTCATTTACCGCCGTAATCTGTGGCACGCCCATGCCGGTTACGATTCGCGTCGTGCAAATGCTGCCCGGCCCTTTGCCCACCCGAATCACCTCCGCCCCCGCTTCGATCAAAGCCTTGGAACCATTATAAGTAGCCACATTACCGGCCATCAAAGGCAAATCCGGATACCACTTTTTAATATTTTTTACTACTTCAATGATACCAGCCGAATTACCATGGGCTGAATCAACTACCAGTAAATCAACTCCACCTTCCACTAAGCTTGTCACCCGCTCTTTTAGGTCATTTCCCATGCCGACCGCCGCCGCTACCAATAATTTCCCCATTTCATCCACTGCCGCCTGATCGAGATCGGCGACCGGTTCGGCTTTGACCTGCTTAACCATTTGGACTTGCTTTTCAATGGCTAAATTACGATGAATTACCCCCAAGCCGCCATTTTTGGCCATTGCCACGGCCATGACCGCTTCCGTCACTGTGTCCATGGGCGAAGAAATAACCGGCAATTTCAAAACAATCTTCGGATGCAATTTCACTGTCAAATTAACCTCTTCCCGTAAAATATCCGAATAATTAGGTAATAGCAACACATCGTCGAAAGTTAAACCCTCTTGCTCAATAATTTTGTTAAGCATAATTTTTTTTATATTACAAATTAGGAATTTATTTATATAAAAGACGCTTTGGCAGCAATTTTATTGGCCTGCAAAATATCTTTCTTGTTGAGAATATCGTTATCCAATAGTTTTTTAAACTCGTGTCGCAATGAAATAAGCTGCATTTCCGGGCCATCGGTATTAATGGTAAACGGAATTTTATATTCTTTTAATTTATCATATATTTCCCGCATATGATCATAATCACGGACTAATTTAGTATTTAGATTTGAAGTGGGGCAGGTTTCCAGCACCATGTTTTTTTGGCTTAAAAATTTCATCAATTTCGGATCATTGACGGCCGCGATACCATGTCCAATGCGATCTGGCTTAAAAGTCTCCACCACCTCCCACATCTCCTCGATGTTAGTCGCCTCCCCCGTATGCACAGTAATTCCCAAGCCAGCTTTCCTGGCTTTCTTAATCAAATCAGCTACATCACTACATTTAAACCCCCGACTATTATTATTTCTCTTAATTGGTCCAGCCAAGTCAATCCCCACCACTCCGCGATGATGATATTTAATCGCTTTATCAACAATGGCGCTATTGGCCTTAATATCAAATCTACGATCCATCATTAAAATAATCCCGGCTTGTACCGGATATTTAAGCATCGCCCGCTCCATTCCTTGCAAGGTAAAGACAATCAGATGATCAAGATCCTTTTCGCCACTTTGATTACGCAAAATTGGGTTAAATCGCAGCTCGAGTTTAGTAATATTATTCGAACGATAAGCACCGGAAATAGCGGTTTGCGCCGCCGTAAACAATGCCTCCGGCGAAGACTGAATTTTTTCCGTCAAATCATAGAGCATCAAGTATTCTTCATATTCTTTTCGCTCGTGAAAAGTAACCAGCTTCACAAATTCCCAATAATCTTTGGTCGGCAACCGTAAACCCCGATTGTGAGCCATCTCCCACAGCATATTTGGCGACACCGAAAAACCCAAATGCGTATGCAGCTCGGTTAACGCCACGTTTTTTAAAAAAGATAAATCGGCCATTCTAGAAAAAAGTTTATTTAATCACCTTTATCGTATTATACAATAATGACAAATTACAAATTTACAGGTGGTGTGAATAATACAAATAACTCCTGATTGTCATCCCCGCCTTTCGGGGACCCCGCCAACTCGTTAGATTGGTGGGGTGGGTTAGCGGGGATCTAATATGTAACGCGTTTATTACATTCTTATTGATGAGATCCCCGCTCAAGGCGGGGATGACATGAGGGATGGTTAATTCACCCAACTCATTAATTCCTAATTTGTAATTTGTCATTAATATTAAAAAATATATTCCCCCGCGTGTAAATTAGCAAAATTGCCAAAGCCGCTAATCGTGATAATAATGAAAGATAACTGTGGATAAGACCAATTCACCCCCGCGTATAATATTAAGTGGAGGTGAATTTTAAATATAAAACAGTCTTTAGTTATTGCCAAAATCCTGAATATAAATCAGTGGTCTTTATTTCTTACTCTAAAAAATCATCAAATGACCAACGACGCCAAAGAAGAAATCTTCGAAAAATTAGTTAACGATTATCTCAAAGAAAACGACTGGCAGGTGAAAGAAAACTCCAACATGAGTTATTCCCTGCAAGGATTAAACAATTATGTGGCCGCCGAAGTCAGTAAAAAATTCTGGCTGAGCAGTCTTTATCCCGCTCATATTTCCGCCGCTCACCAAAACGGCGATTTTCACATTCATGACCTGGGCATATTGAGCGTCTACTGTGTGGGCTGGGATCTCTCTGATCTCATCCGCCAGGGTTTTGGCGGCGTCACCGGCAAAGTTGAGTCCCGCCCGCCCCGGCATTTTAAAACCGCTCTTTTGCAGGCCGTCAATTTCCTCTACACCATGCAAGGAGAATCCGCCGGCGCTCAAGCTTTTTCCAACTTTGACACCTTGCTGGCTCCTTTTATCTATTACGATGAATTGAATTATAGTGAAGTCAAGCAGGCTCTCCAGGAATTTGTATTTAACATCAATGTCCCCACCCGGGTCGGTTTTCAAACTCCTTTTACCAACCTCACGTTCGATCTAGTCGTCCCCAATTATTATCAAGATCAACCCGTGATTATTGGCGGTGAAGTCAAAAATAAGACCTATGGTCAGTTTACCGAACAAATGGACATGCTCAACCGCGCCTTCCTGGAAGTCATGCTCGAAGGCGACGCCAAAGGGCGAGTCTTTACTTTCCCTATTCCCACCTACAACATTACCAGTGACTTCGATTGGGATAACAAAAATCTCGATAATCTCTGGAAAGCCACTGCCAAATACGGCTTACCATATTTTGCCAACTACGTTAATTCCGACATGAATCCGGAAGATGCCCGCAGTATGTGTTGCCGCCTGCGCATCGACAATCGCGAGTTGATCAAACGCGGCGGCGGACTGTTCGGTTCTTCCCCGCTCACCGGCTCCATTGGGGTGGTCACCATCAATTTGCCTCGTTTAGGTTATCAGACCAACAATGAAGCGGAATTTATGGACCAGTTGGATAAATTAATGATCCTGGCCAAGGAAAGCCTGGAGATCAAACGAGATTTACTGGAAAAATACATGGATACCGGTCTTTACCCCTATTCCAAACACTACCTGGCCAACGTCAAGGCCCGTTTCGATAACTACTGGCAAAATCATTTTTCCACCATTGGTGTGATTGGCATGAATGAAGCCTGTCTCAATCTATTTGGTGAAAATATTACCACCGACCGATCCGCTCAATTTACCAAAAAAGTCATGAATTTTATGCGCCGCCGCATGGTTGACTTTCAACAGGAAACCGGCAACAACTACAATCTCGAAGCCACCCCCGGCGAAGGCACCTCTTATCGATTGGCTCTGATTGACAAAAAACAAAATAAAAATATCATCTGTGCCAATGAAGATGATTATCAAAATGGCGCTGAACCCTACTACACCAACTCCACCCAACTGCCCGTCAATTATACCGATGATCTTTTTGAAGTCTTGGATTTACAAGATGATGTTCAGACCATGTACACCGGTGGCACGGTCGTCCATCTATTTGTCGGGGAAAAAATTGACGACACCGTTAACCTCAAAAATCTGATCCGGACCATCTGTCAAACCTACAAATTACCTTATTTTTCCATCACCCCCACTTTCAGCATCTGTCCCAACTGTGGTTATCTGGACAGCGAGGTTATGACCTGTCCCACCTGTCATAGCGAATGTGAGGTCTATTCCCGAATTGTCGGCTATCTCCGCCCCGTTGGCCAGTGGAACAAAGGCAAAGCGGCCGAATATATCAATCGTAAAACTGTGAGGATTACCGATTGAAAATCAGTGGCTTACATAAAACATCTTTAATTGACTATCCCGGCCATATCGCCGCCATCGTCTTCACCCAAGGCTGCAATTTTCGCTGCGCTTATTGCCACAATTCTCAGTTATTGAATTGTCAGACCGAAGGCAGTATTAAAACTCGCGAAGTTTTTGATTTCCTGGCCAATCGCCGTCAAAAATTAAATGGATTAGTGATTACCGGCGGTGAACCCACCCTTCAACCCGATTTACTTGATTTCATCAAACAAGTTAAATCATTGGGCTATGATATCAAACTCGACACCAACGGCAGCCATTCCTCCATGTTAAAAGAAATTATCGACCAACAATTAGTTGACTATATCGCCATGGACATCAAAGCCCCCCTGGACAAATATGCCAAAATTGTCGGTAAAAAAATTAATACCGCCGAAATTAAAAAAAGTATCGATTTAATCATCGATAGCCATATTGATCACGAATTCCGCACCACCTATACCGACAAACTATTAACTATTGCTGATATTAAAGAAATACTCAAGCTCATCACCGGTGCCCAGAAATATTATCTGCAAAATTATTTCGACAACGACAATGTCCTCACTCACCACCTTGATTCTTCCCCCATACCAATTACCTCGCGACTAGAGCTAACGCAGTTATTCAACGGCGTGCTGGGAGTGAGATAAAAAAAATTACGAATTGAGAATGACAATATTGTAGGGGCGGGTTTATAACCCGCCCTCGTGCATTTATGCACGCCATCCGAATTACCGCCCGCATTATTGCGATCATCACCATTCAAATGGTTGTGGATTGGCGCGCGATCATGGGCGGGTTATAAACCCGCCCCTACAATATTGTCATTCTCAATTCGTAATTTTTTTTATCTCACTCCACCCTCGCCTTGCCCTCATCCTCGATAATCAACTTCATCCCTTCCTGCAGTTCTTTTTTCAGCATCTTGTCCGCGATCACGTTTTTCACCTTTTCCTGCAAGGTACGATATAAAGCCCGGGCACCAAACTCTTGATTATAGCCTTCGGCAATAAACCGATCCAGAGCCGCGTCGGTCACTTCCACGGTGATCTTTTGGCTGGCCATATTTTTATTGATCTTGGCGATCATCAGTTTGGCGATCTGTTTGATTTCCTCATTGGTTAGAGGTTTAAACATAATCACGCCGTCAAACCGGTTTAAAAATTCCGGCCGGTAAAACTTTTTTAATTCTTCCATCAATTGCTGCTCAATCTGCTCCACCGGCAGATTTTTTTTAATACCCGCTTGAATCAAACCCGTACCGGCATTGGAAGTAGCAATAATGATCGAATTATTAAATTTAACCGTTCGGCCCAAACTATCTTTGATCTTACCCTCGTCCAATACTTGCAAAAATAAGTTTAAAATATCGGCGTAGGCTTTTTCTAATTCATCTAGGAGCACCAAACTAAATGGATTCTTTTTTACCCCCTCGGTCAGATATCCCCGCTCCTCAAACTCGGCTGATCCCGGCGGCGCGCCGATGATTTTCTTAATATCGCCCACCTCCTGATATTCACTCATATCCAAGCGAATCATGCGTTCCTCGTCACCAAAATAAATCGCCGCCAGACTTTTAGCCAGCTCTGTTTTACCCACACCGGTCGGTCCGACAAATAGAAACGAAGCAATCGGTTTATTTTTATCCTTCAGCCCCACCCGCGCCCGTTTGATCGCTTCCGCCACCTCTTTGACGGCCGTATTTTGCCCGATCACCCGCTGGTGCAATTCATTTTCCAAATTAAGTAAGGTGGTTGATTCTTCTTCCGTCACTGTTTCCAAAGGCACCTTGGTTTTTTGTTGCAACAATTCCACGATATCTTTTTTGGTCACGATCTGGCGGTTTTTGTTTTTGATCACAATTGCCGCTTCTTGCAACAGATCATAGGCCTTCATCGGTAATTTCTTGTCCGCGATCAGATCGGCCGACAATTCGACTGATGATTTTACGGCCGGATAGCTGATCAGCACCCGATTGGCATTTTCAATCTTGTAGGCGTCGGATTCAATAATGGCGATCGCTGTTTCGGTATCCACTTCCGGCACCTCAATCATCGTCAAATCACTCACCAGTTGATCGTAGGAGCTGATATATTTGGAATATCCCTCCGGGCTGGTGGAGGCAATAAATTGAATACGATGTTTATTGAGTGTATCAGACAGCACGCTCAGTGCGTCCATCGGCCCGCTGCCGGAAGTTTTCACTCCGGCCAACAGATGCAGATCGTCAATATAAAGAATAACATTTTTGGCTCGAATGATTTCCGCCAGCGCTGAGGAGAACAATCTCTCCCCACCACTGCCGGTGGAACTGAATAATTGAGACACATTCAAAGATACCAAGCGTTTGTCACGTAATAAATCCGGCACATCTTCCGCCGCCATCCGATAGGCGATACCGTTGACAATCACTGATTTACCCACCCCCGATTCCCCCACGAACAAAACATTATTTTTAGAAGTTTTTTCCAACAAATTCATCGCCTGGGCCAGTTCTTTTTCTCGATCTACCAATTTTTCCAGACTTTCATATTTGGCCATCATGGTCAGGTCCTGGCCAAACATATCCAACACCGGCGTCGGCACCGCCGTCCAGGCTCGATTCATGTGCCCCACCGGTTTAAATTTGGACTTTTCCCGATATATTTCCACCCGCCGGTTCTGTTTATTTATTTCCTCCTGCCACAGGCACACCTTGGTGATCTGCTCCATTGATTGATTCATCACTTCAAAAAGCTGCCTGATTTCCGGTTCCAAAGTCACCAACGCCAAGAATAGATGATTATAGGAAACTTCATAGGCTCCCAGTTTCCCCGCTTCCACATAGGCAATCATTAACAATTCATCCAACTTTTGCGGCCAGGAAACTCGCTTTTCTTCCCGTCCCATTTTACTGATCCGCCCCCCCACGTATTGTTGCAAGGATTTGGGATCAACCTCCAGCTTCAAAATTAACCAGAGAAAATGCGGATGGTTGAACATCTCGTCTAACGTAAGCCAGTTATTAGTTGACACTCCCGCCTCATTGGCTCGCAGCACGGTGTTATTTATCGCTAGTTGCAAATCTTCGTCAAACGCCCGAGCGATATCAATTTTCTGATACAAACTATCATGGGTCTGGGCCAGTCCAAAATTAGTAACTGGTCGGACGACTGGCTGATGATAAAATTTATTGAAAGCGGTGACTGGCAAAAAAGCCAGCAGCACCCAAAAAAACAGGGTGGCCGGCGAGCTAACCAGCAAGACGTTGTAAAAAATAAAATTGCCACGAGTAGTATCTACTACCACTGTCAGTGTCAGCATTAGCAGTAAAAAGAATAAATTAGCGCCAAACAAAATTGATTGCCCCAATTTCTTCAGTCGAATATAGTCGCTACTGCGAATAAAATTCGCATTCTTTGGTAGTCCCCAATACAAAATCGTCCCGCCAATTTTCCCCAAAAACTGATCCCCAGCGCAATACTGGCAAACACCGTCCGGTTTGACCCGGCAGTTTTGGCAATCGGCGAATTCAATTTTTTGTTTGGAAGGAGTCATTGATAATTAATTAACTCCATATCGTAAAAAATATGTAAATAATCTTAAAAACAATAATTACCGGCAGAAGCACCCAAAGTATTAGTACCAACCCCAGGACAATCAATAGGATTAGCTCGACGATGGCGCCGATAATGATACGCCCGCCGCGGATCAGAAAGCCGATGGCCCGACCGGAATAGGTGTAATCCTGATATAGTGGCTCAAACAAGTGCTTAATCATAATCTGAATGGCAAAAATCTCCGACACCATGGCAAAAACACCCATCAGGCTGCCGATGAGATTGGTTGTCTGCGTCCGGTAATACCATTTGAAAAAGGAAATCATGGTCAAATCCAATATCCTCTTAGACTATTATTTTATCATAACATTATAACATATTTAATAAAAAAATACAAGATATAAACAACCAAAACCAATCATATTAATTGCATTATTGGCTATCACCTGGTAAATTAATATTGATCACCTAAGTTTTTTAAATGAATATTTTTTGCGGCGTCTTTTTAATTTTCACCATCTTGTCGTTAATTTTTTGAAAATTTAAAAAAAGACGCCGCTATTTCGCAAATTAACAATTATATATAAAAACTCTGTTTTGCCCTGGTTTGACCAAGACAAAACAGAGTGAGTTTATCAAATTACCTCCCTTTCTCTCTCTACCCCACTTGCCCCTCCTTTTTGCTCTCATTCTTTCTTTTAATCTTTTTTTGGAGGGAGTCCCGGCCTGATGAAAAGCGCCAAAAAAGTAGCCGGCCGGTGCAAGTGGGGTTAGAAATAGTGGCGATGATTTTACCCGCCCAGTTTCAATGGGAAAATTATCGCTTTTTAATAAGCAGAGTTACCTGCTCCTTGGGCAAGACAGGTAATTTCTGTAATTGTCACCTTAAGCCCTTTAGGCAGGTCCCATGGTTCTTTCCCCATGGTTGAGGGGTCTCCATGTGGGCCTGCCGTCTTTTTTTTAAGATAATTCAGGAAAGGATTCTAGTTTTTCTACCAAAAAAATTAGAATCTAAGTACTGATTTAATATAAAAATAATTTTTTTCTTCTTTTGCCGGAAAGAAGAAAAAAACCAAAAAATATCCGGCAAAAATAAAAAGAAAGGAGTGATAAAAAAATAAGCCCCGATGGGGGAAAGCAAATATTTATTTTATTTGTTTTCCCAAAAACCACCGGGGATTTTTTGTTATTTAATAATTATTCAATTCCAATCGTCTCTTTCGCCTCCGCGCTGATCGCTTTAATGCTCGGGTCGTCACTATAATACAATGTGACTGGTTCCACTTGGTACTGCCCTTTGTTGCTCACGCGGGCGAAATAACTGATATAGTCTTTACCGCACCAATTGGCGCGCCAATCGTCCCAGATGAGCAGGCTGACTTTTTGACCGAGAATATCATATGGATAATAAATTTGGCATTGCTCGGCGGCGGAATAATAGTATGGATCAGTCGGATAAGTGCGAGTCACCGGCTTCAAGCCGCTGGGCAAAATATCGCGAATTTCATAACTACCCTGCAGAGCGCCATCATTTATTCCCGGATAAATCCGCACTTCAATCAAATCACCTTCACTAAAATTGTCCGCCGGTTGACCATCAACATAGTAACCGCGACTGATACCAAGATGTTCGTCGTTCTTAGCCGTATCAATCTGCCCCCGACTTTCCTTTTCCAAAATCACGGCTATTTCACCTTGGATATTGGTAAACGAAATCTGTGATAACTCATCTTTAGATAAACTTAAGCCAAAATTATCACCTTTAGTCAATTCCACTTTCTTTTTCTGGCCGGCCACTAGATATTCAAAACTACTATCAATGTTATCCAAACCAGCTTGAGTCAGAACGGAATAAATATAGTCAATTTTATCCCACAAAATATACACATCCTGGTCGTATTGACTATCAATATAATTCCACATTTTTTCTTTATGGGGATGATCCAGTCGCCCCGCCAAAACTGTGGCCAAAGCCGTAGTTTCAATATTATCCACCTCATTGCCCATCTCCAGATACGCCACCTGTTCCGATTCTTGTCCAACTTCCGTCAAAATACCATTTAAAATACTATAAGCTAACTGCGCGGCTCCCAATCTTTCCGCCGCCAGCGCCAGATACAATCGATCTGTTGTGCTAATATCCGGATTACCCACCCAATAATTAATGTTGGTCAAAACTGGTTGTCCCAATGAAGCCAAACCATACAACGCCTGAATCACTTCCGCCGTATTATTTTCCTTACTGGTTGCCTGCCGATTAAAATATTCAATCAAAATTTGCTTGTTGACGCTATCGTTAGGCAATAGGCCACTCAATTTGGCGCTCAATTCCAGATCACTCGATGAATAGGGGAGCAGCGATAAACCACCATCGGCGCTTTGATAATCTGTCAAACTCAATTGCTCCACCGGATTATTCTCGCCAAAATATTCATTGAGCAAGTTCATGGATAGATTTCTAGCCACTTTCTGATCAATCCGGTCACCATTTTGATATTGCAAATTCAATTGATAATAATATTCTCCCGCGTTTTTGTTATAGAATTGTACATCCACCCGACTATCATCCTCGCTAGTCAATTTAAGATCATTACTCAAATCATAATACTCGAAAGTTGGCTGTGAATAATAGCTAGACATCACCTTAAAAGTTCTTTTCACCGCGTCCTGACTGCGGCCATTGTCGACAGTAATTACCAGATCATGCTCGCCCAAACTCAAAGCCGGCATAATCCAATCGACAATCTCGCCCGCCGTTGCTGTTAAATCGTCATTAATTTTCAAACTATCACTTTTAATATTAATTTTTAATTGGTCATCATCTTTCAGATCCTGCCCAAAAGTCCGGATCTGAATCACCGGCTGGTCATTGACCAAATAGGTATTATTCAAAACATAATCAACGTAGATATCTTTAGTGACATTAATATGCCCTACCTGCCAACCAGCATAATTATCCTCATTGATACCCTGCAAATTTATCCGCCAGGAAGTGATATTGTCCGGCAAAGTAAATTTAACTTGCCCGTGCCCATTTTTATCCGTATCCAAAGTGGTAAACAAAGCCACGTCGGCAAAATCATCGCGCATCCCACCTCCGCCCCCCAATTGTTTTTCCCATTCAATAAACCTATCACTGCGCACATGTTCAGCCAATATCCCCGCTTGCAATATCTCATATAAATTACTAGCAATTTTCTTAATCCGGCCCGTATCATACAATTGATAGTACGCCTCATCGACAAGAGAAATATTGTTATTGGCTGCCAAGGATTGCCCTTGATTATCTTTGCTGGTAATGTCTAAAACTACCTCGTCGCCCGGCTCATATACTTCTTTATCAGTCTTAATTTCAAAATTAATGTTTTTACTTTCATAATTAAATCGAAAATCATTCATATGGTCAGTGAAAGTCGCCTGCGAAAATTTTTGCCCGTCAAAAACTACCGCCCCCGCGTAGACATTGGGGATATGATCTTCTGTAAAATCAAATGAAAAATTCGGTTCAATTTGTCGGTTATATTTTTGCAAACCGTTTTGCATCAAAGTAAATAAATATTCATTGCCAATATTGGCCGCCTCAGTTTCCTCACTCGGCACCACCTCCAGATCAATTTTTTCACCCAAGTCGTAATATTGTTCCCAATTATCCCCTTTCTTTTTATTGTGGTTAACAATCAGATATTCGCTGTCATTTGACGAATACAACCCATAATAATAACCGTTAAAATAATTCGCATCCTTATTGATTCGGCCTTGATCATCAGCGATCTCGGCCACCAATCGATAACCAAAATTTTGATCCAGATTACTTAAAACATATTCATATTTACCTTGTTCGTCAGTCGTTGCCACCACTTCTTCTACCACTTCTTCCACATTATTATAATCATAATTCTGAATAGTCCGTTTATTAATATAGTCATAGCTTTTGTCGGTTGGTGTTTTTTCCCAGTGATCTTTGATCAACTTCAATTTTATTGATCGGTTGGCCGCCACTTCGCCCGCGTATCCTTCATAATCATCACAATTTTTATGCTCCAGATTGCAGCGATCAAAATCAATCCAATTTGCCTGCACAGTATATTTCAGTTGTTGTTCGTTCTTCTCGTATTGACTATCAACCGCCAGATCCAATGCTGACGGGACGATCGTGACATAGCTGGTGGCGGCAATTTGCCCCTCCTCGGCCCGGGTGGGCGTAAATTCGGCCCGGAGAGAGTCATCATAACAACCGTAGTAATAATCATTTTCCAGACAAGAAAAATGTGGCTGATAATCAACGCTCACCTGCGCCTGACCTTGTTTATCAGTAGTTAGAGAATAGTAATTTTCATAATCATAACTGTATTTTAATTCCACGTTCGGGATCGGGGTATTTTCAAAACCAATTGTTTGGATATTCAATCTCACCGGTTCATCCGCCAATTGCAATATTTTTTCCGGTTGAATCTCGATTTTATAGGCCGGTTTTATGTAATCTTCCACCGAGAAACTCTCATACAGATAAGTAATATCGTCGCTGGTTAATTCAAAATAATAATAATCAGGATGATAATTATCTAAATCAATTTCCCCACTGAAATAGCCATCACTATTAACATTCACGGTTAAATTTTGATAAACCATTTCCTCCATGCCCTTGCTGATTTTGAGCTGCAATTCATTAATTACTGGATCATTTTTGGAGCGTGGTTTGATGGTGCCCCAGAAACTCAATTTATCACTGGGATGATACACCTCTCGATCCAGATAAAGATAATGCCAATAATTTTCCGCCGCCTCGCTGGTCCCATAATAATATCGCCGGTCTTGATTGATGGGCAAAAATAAAGTTTGATCATTGGCCTCAATTTGCAGATAAAAACTATAGTTTTCGTCGGCCACAATTTCGGCCGGGGTGTCAAAGACGGCCAAGCCCTGATTGTCGGAGGTGTATTGATAATTACTATCCAATATTTTGACCAAAGCAGTTAATTCCGCCGCGGGATTGGTCAAATCTGCCACCCAGACAATCGACTGCGTGCGCGTGATCGACACATAGCTATCCAAATTAGTAATTTGCATTAACAACTGATGTTTTTCACCAAACAATTCCGCTTCCAGCAGATAGTATCCCACCGCCAACTTATCCGGTAACACTAAATAATCTTGATAATCGAATTCTGAAAGAGGAGCGGTAAAATCCATTACTTTTGTCAAAGTGCCGGTGTCATATAAATTATTTTGGCGGGCCTGACTGGCCCAGGTGGGAATCTGATCATACCACCGAGTCACTTCCAGGTATTTATCATACGAATCCAGTTGATAAACTCGCGCCGGCACTTCCGTCGGCTCCGGGTTGTCGCGCCCATAGGCATACAGACTAACCGCCGGTGTATCCAGAGGCGAAAAATATACCATTTCCTTTTCAAAATACCATTCGGCCCCATACATATATTCGTCTTCCGAGGTGCCGACCATGAAATCTAAAGTATAATCCTCTCCCAAAGTCTGGCTGGAACCAGAGAGACCGAAATCTTTATCAATTGTAATCTTGTAATATGTTTCATAATTCAACGAATCTGGCACAAAAACTAAAGTATTATTATGTTTTTCAAAATAGCCCGAAGTTTCCGGCCACATCTGCCAATGACTCTCCCAGTCGGTAAAATTGGCATGACTGAAAGTAATCTCAATCCCCGTATCGGCCGGCACGCCATTCTTTTTTTCGATCTCATTGTTGGCCGGAATGGTCGATATGACTTTGAATTCATCTTTGACTTGGTAAGCCCAACTTAGCTGTTTATTTTTGCCATCATCCAAATTGGTTTGCAGGGTAATCTGATAAATCTGATTGGGAGTAAGTTCATTATTAATATCAATCAAAAAATTGTGACTATCTGTCTGATCAATTTTATAATCTACCGCCGGATTGATGGCCAAATTATCCTTAATCTGGTTGAGTGACACCTCCACTTTAGCCGTCAGGGAAAAATCACTCTCCACGTCAATTCCGGCTGAATCCATCTTGGTCGCCTTCAATTCAAAGCTCTCCTCCGCCAGCGCCTTGGGAATCACAATCTGGTCGCCCTGATTGGCACCCGGCAACCAATACAATAATGACACTACCAATACCACCAACATCAAACCGGCCGCTGCTGGCACCCATTTTTTGGTCCGCCAGATGTTAATAAATGACGACCAATAATTATTCCCAGTTGTTTCTTTAGTCTCAATCGCTTTAACCGCTTTCTTTCGTTTTTCCATTAATTGACTAAACAGTTTATCTTTAAATTGAGGATTATCTTGAACATCGGTCGATTTAGCCCGATTAATTTGCTCCCCCACCTTTAGGAGGTCTTTTTCTTCATCCGACATATTTTGATCGTGATGATCAAAATTATTTGATTGGATTGATTGGTCTAGTTTTTTATCGAAATCATTCATGTTTTAAAAAATTATTTTTTACCTTATGGCTTTTTCGCGTTCTTAATTATTTTTTATCAAATTGCGCCTGGGCCGCGCGTTGGGCGGGTTTAAAACCCGCCCCTACATTATTTTCATGATCAATATTTTTTTGATGGTAATGGGCGCGGAATTTTTTTAGGGCGCGGAAAATAATAATGCCGGCATTGTTTTCGGTGATGTTCAATATCCGCGCGATTTCGATATTGCTCAGTTCGCCAAAAAATTTTAAATTTAGCACTTCTTGATATTTATCGGGCAATTCATTAATGATTTTTTTCACCTTTTCCACCTCCAGATTAATTTCGACTTGGTGGCTGGTGTCGTCCACCGACTTGATATGCAAAACTTTCTCGACGTCAACGGTCGCTTTTTTACCTTGTTCGCGGTAATAATCGATCAATCGATTGGTGGCAATTTTGTAGAGCCAACTGGAAAAGGAAAACCCTCGAGACTCGTATTTCTCCAAATTAACAAATACTTTCATAAACACCTCCGAGACAATATCCTCACACGCCTGCCTCTGGCCCACTCGTTTATAAATGTATCCGTAGATCTTGGGAAAAAAATAGTTGTACAACTCCGTAAACCCGGCCTCGTCCTGTTTGGCTCGCGCCACCAGCTCCTGCTCCATATTTTCATCCAGTTTTAAGTGATCTTTCATAGATATTAACGATGTGTTTCAATATTTATTACAACAAATGGATAGTGTGTCATCCTCAACAGAAAGCGACGCATCGGAGCGCTTCTGATTGGGGATCCAGGAGAGATCCCCAATCCCTAGCACTCGAAGACTCGTTTAGGGTTGAGGATGACATTCAAAAAAAATCTACCATGCAGCTTCATGATAGATTATTTAATATCAGAGAACAATCGAGGTAAAAACTAGGCGGCTTTTTTATCTCCCAAATACACATCCTTAAGTGCTTGCAAGGTGGCTTCTTTTTCTTCTTTGGTTTGTAAAACCCGGCCAATATTATCGCCAAAAAACTTCAGGCCAATCTGAAAGTTATTGATTGGATTGTAACCTTTACCCAACCGCTTACCATATTCAGGATGATCACTCATTAAATTTTTGTTAAAAGCCACACTTTCTATAAGCTGAGCAAATTTTACAACTACTTTATTTAAATCCTCTCCCAAAGGTAATATTTTCGGAATAACTATCCTGGTTGCCTCGGAATAAAACTTTCCAGCCACATCGTTAAATTTATTCAGATATTCTTCCAATTTTTTACCCGCCGCTTCGATTTGAATAATATTCTCATGACTATCAAACATATTTTTTCCACTTTCTAGTTGATTTTTCTCTTTATATTCTTTAGCAAACTTAACTGTATTCTCCAAATCATCGACTGTCAGATCAGCCACATGTTCCTTTAAAAAATCTGTAGTAAAACCCTTTTGGTCTCGACGAAAAGATTCTATTTCTTTTTCCCCTAAAAGTCTCCCCGTCATTTTAGCAAACTTATGCATAGTTCTTTTCTCACCATCAGAATATTTTGATTGGTCAATATAACCTCCAACCACTTCCCCGCCCAATTTTTTTACCTCCGCCAAATGATGATAATTTTTATCCGACAAAAGCTGCTTGATCTCTTCTGCCGGCGTTTCTTCGTTCATAGTTTCTTTCATCATAATAAATACTCCCTTATTTTAATTCTTAATTAATTCTCCTGCAGCCAGCGGATAGCGTCAATGGCCGCTTTACAACCCGAACCGGCTGCCGTGATGGCCTGGCGGTAGTTTTTGTCCTCAATATCACCGGCAATAAATATCCCTTCCTTATTGGAACGGGTCTGATTTTTGACTACCAGATATCCGGCCTCATCAGTTTCCAGTTGGCCATCGAATATTTTGGTGGAGGGCATGTGACCGATGGCAAAAAATAGACCACTGGCTGGTAACTCACCTGTTTCCTGAGTCTGATTATTAAAAATCTTTACCCCACTAAGCAGATTATTTTCGGTTAAATATTCCGTCACTTCAGTATTAAAAAGTACTTCAATCTTGGGATTACCCTGCACTCGCTCAAACATTATCTTACTGGCTCGGGCCCGGTCACTGCGAACCAGCAATCTTACCCGTCGGGCAAATTTGGTCAAAAACATGGCCTCTTCCATAGCACTGTCGCCGCCCCCAATGACAATTACTTCTTTGTCCCGGAAAAAAGCCCCGTCGCAAGTGGCACACACCGACAAACCTTTACCGATCAATTGCTTTTCTCCTGGTAATTTGAGTACTTTCGGTTTGGTCCCCGCCGCCACAATCACGCTTTTGGCCTCGTGCCAGGTCTCACCAATCTTCACTCGATAAGGTCGAGTCGAAAAATCAACTTCGGCGACATCTTCCAAGACAAACTCCGCCCCAAATTTCTCGGCTTGTTTTTTCATATTACCCATCAATTCCGGTCCCAAAATCGCCTCCGGCCACCCGGGAAAATTCTCCACTTCCGTCGTCCACATGAGCAGTCCTCCCCACTGCAAACCAGCCGCCACCAATGGACTTAATTGAGCGCGCGCCGTATAAATTGCCGCCGTCATGCCTGCCGGCCCAGAACCGATAATTATGATATCTTTCATTGTGCTTGCCTATTTATAAAAATAAAATAACATCAACTCTCATCCCGCCTTCCGGGGTCCCCGCCAACTCGTTAGATTGGTGGGGTGGGTTAGCGGGGATCTCATATGTAACGCGTTATTTGCGTTCTTGATGATGAGATCCCCGCTCAAGGCGGGGATGACAAGAGTATCCATTTCTTTTTCTATGTTTATTATACAAAAAAACCCTCCTTTATTAAATAAAAGAGGGTTTCGCTTCAACTATATTGTGATTATAAAATTCTCTTTGCCAGACTTTGAGCAAAAACGTTGTTGGCCATGACATCGTTCATGAGATCGTCAATAATATCCATCACCTCGGTCAAAGTCAGATATTCACTTGGTGGGTCAAAAGTGAAATGCTGATTATAATCTTTCAGGGTTAGATCGTAATAAGTGTATCCAGAGTAATTATCAAAACTAGACATAACCAGTCGATAGGGAAGGTGATCATCTTCGCCGATCCAGATTTCTCCATATAAATAATTATTGTACATCCACTGTGATTGGTCCACATTCATCACAAATTGATAATGATTGGTCATGACGTTATCAATTTCTTCCGTGCCGGAGAGTTCGGTCAAGATCAGCTGATCAGTGTCATTGATTAGCCGGTCCAGTTCTTCGTCAAAAACTGTGTCGGTTTGATCAGTATCCGTCACATATTCGTCATAGTCCAGCCCCCAGCTCTCAAATAAATCGCGCACTGACTCTTCGTCGATTTTAATCCATTTATCATTCAGATCAGCCAGAGATTCCAGATCATTACTGGCCAGATCATCAATCTTGAATCGAATATATGATTCATCGCCTTGTTCCCGGATTTCTATCTCCATATCTAATTTACCAGACATGCTACCATCTGAATTATCACATCCATCCACCTCGCTCGTACAAAGATAATAATCTTGATAATCGTATGTCATTTCCATCAGCATATTGTTAATCACATTGTCCGCGTCATGCTGGTCCATCTCACCCGACAGATCAATTGTATAATTATCCGATCCATAACTACTGTCGCTAATTATACTGCCTTCATAGGCAAAAGAATCAACACTGTCCCAGGCTTCATTCATGGCTGTCACTTCTTCCTGATAGGCAGCGTCTTCCACCAGAATCACGTCAACCTGCAGAGCCATATAGTAATAATTTTCATCATAATTATCAAACCACTCTCGCCCTTCCGCCACCAGCCAATAATAATCCGACAAAGTCACGCCATAATACCAGCCCTCACTCAAACTCGGTGCCTCCACATAAACATCAAAATGACCCAATTGCCCGGGCGCTACTTTGTCTTCCCGCAACATAGCCGGCCGATTTTGGGATAACCAGGAGGAATTGTAAAAATTACCCGGATCGTCATAATTGACCGCCAAATGCACTGGATACTGTCCGTTCCTTTCCCAGGTGGAAGAGCCGGTATTTAATAAAGTAAAAGTAATCGTCTCACCTTGTCCTGGCTCCAGCACTAACTGTTGATAACTATCATTATTGGATTCATCAATCTGCGCCGCATAATAATAATCCAGCGGCGCTCCCACCACGGTGATATCCCAGCACAAACCCTTGTCCGCCATCCAGGTCATGCCTTCCACTACCGGCGCGAAACATTCCTTGTACACTCCCGCTTTCATGTCGCGCGGCACAGTCACATAGAAACCAAATGAACCAGTCTCACCCGGGTCCACTGTCCCTTCATCCAATTGGTGAGCTCGGTTAGTCGAGATCCAGTTATTATAAGTAAAAAAACCACTATTGCGATCAGTTGGCCGAATCGTCCCTAACCTAGTTGGTTCCACCAGGGCGCCCATACAATACATCTGCCCATCCTCAGTTGTATAACATGTGTCCCCGCCATTACTACTATCCGAAAACCAGGATGAAGTGCCGGTGTTCTTGAGTTTAGCCCAAAGAATAATCTCTTCCTCTTGCGTCAGAGTCGGATTGGGTGATTTCTCACTGATTTCGTAGTCATAATTACTCGCCGCCTGGGCGCTGAAGGTAAAAATGCTGACCACACTGACCAGGATGGCAATTACGCCGATCCAGGCAAATAGTTTTTTCATGGTTAAAATAATTAATATAAGATTGCATTATATCAATTATTTATTCAAATATCATATCCCAACAAATTGGATGGACGTTTAATTGATCCTGATCAATCGCCACCTCCATATTGCCCTGGCCATCTTTGATTTCCAGCGTCGCGCACTGGGTCAAAACATCGCTGTTCGGGTTAACCGGCGCGGTTACCAAGAAACCAAAACTCATCTCGTCGCCATATTTGGCCAGTGGTGAATCACCGCGGCGAATCTTACTCGGGCTGATCCAATTGGCTTGCCCATTGTTATCGTATTTAGTGTAATACGGGCTATCTTGTCCCACCGGATAATTGATCAAATAGGTTTCGCCATCAGTGCCATTATTATTCCACGTCTTTCGGCCCACGTTTTCCAGTGTCACCCAGAAAATCTTTTTCTCCCCCGGCTTCATCGCCGCGTCAGCCGATTGATTGACAATCTGGTAGGCATAATCTTCCAGTCCGGCCGGTACATTATCTTCGGTCTTATCGCTGGCCGTCACCTCCACCACCACCCGCTTTTCCACCTTGGAAGTTTCATTGGCTCCCCGACAGGTTAAGATATATTCATAATGTCCGGGAGTCAGATCGTACAATATTTCGCTGCCACTTAATTTTTTGCCACTATCATTATCATTACGGCCACCCCAGTCGCCGCCCGCCACGCAAGCCACGGTATTTTGACTAGTCCAAGAAAGCATCGGCTCGGTGCCGTTTTCCTCCACCGTAATTTCATCGTTCAAACTGCCACCGCGATTTTTTAGCTGCACGCCAAAATCCAAAGTTAAATTTTTAATCACCATCTCCGGTTGTTTCTCCGGAATTGAGTATTCGTGCAAATCGCAATCATATTCCACCCGGTCCAGATAGGCCAATCGGTTACCTTCCTGATCAATGGCGTAGACATAGACATCACCGGTCAGATCCGGCAGGCCATTCCAGGCCACATTTTGTCTTAACAGAGGATTAAAGCTAAATTCAAATTGTCCCTCCTGGCTATAGGTTGAACCAATGTAATTATCGCCATCCAGGTAAAATCCAATCCGATACCAATCTTCATTGCCGGCCACGTCATCAATAGTGCCTTCCAGTTTTACCAAATTGGCGTACACGCCCACATAGCGCGTAAATACACTATCAAGCCATTTACTGTTATCACATTGAATATTATCAATCTTGCCGGATAAATTTTCGTAATTAATATCTTCCTCTGGCAAATCTTTACTTTCGACAATAATATCAATACTGTCTTTTTCATCATTATTGCATTGCAGGGTAAAAGTAGCTGTTTTAGTTAAATTAGTAAAATCAGTTGTCCCCCGATCGGTTTCAATATTATATTTTTGGCTATCCACATCATTGGTAATCGAACAACTATCAGTTTCCGTCATATTATCAATCCGCTATTTCAGGGTAAGATCAGAATTATACGGCAAAGTAACTGAACTATCGGACAAATCACCTTCGGCATCATAGGCGGACAAATTAATCTTCAAGGCTGGCGCTGGTGGCTCCACCACTGGTTCTTCATCTACCGGCTCCTCATCGACAGGCGGCTCATCCACGGGGGGCGTGACCACGCTCAAATCCCGCACATACCAACGGACATCAATATAACCGGCCGCCGCAAAAGTGTAGTCAAAACTACTCTTGCTTATCTTACTTTGACTATTGTGACAAGTGGTTGAATTGGCGCACATAGTGTAGCCCAATACTTCATATTTACCCGCCACCGGTTTAGTCGCGTCAATTCCCACCACCAACGGTCCTTCGTCAGTCAGATTCATGCTAAACGGATTAACCGCGGTATTGCTGATATTATTTTTTTTACCATCATTTACATAAAGTAAAACCTGCCCCGTACCAATGCTCTGGCCACTTTCATTGACCACATTGCCTTGAACCACATATTGATTAGTCACATTATTTTCCTGGCTGCGACAATCATAGTTAAACATGCCAATGTATTTTTCCTGACCAGACTGGCTATCTATTGCATAAGCATAAATACTACTTTTTAAATTTTTGCTCACTTCATATTGAAAGGAAAAAGGTCTACCTGGTTGCCCAATGGTTGTTGTGTTGCCTATATATGTGCCACTATTCTCTTTACTATTTCCCAAATAAAAATTAATACGGATAATGTTTTCTGGTGTATCTGGATCAGAGGCATCTCCACTGGCCGTAATAGTGCGATAATTTAGATCACGGGTATCATCACATCTTACTTCTCTTAAGGTTCCCACCACATTAGTTATATTTTGCACTTTTACCGTCACACTTTTTTCATTTTCCACCCCGTCCTGCAGGCGGCAAACGAGTTTAAAAGTTGTGTCTTTAGTTAAACCAGAGATAGTTTTTGACCCATTAATTGGTTTTTCCCCATACCAACCGGTCGTTCCGCCATCGTATCCCCAGCAGTAATTAGCGCCCGTGGAAGTCCAATGCAGGGCGGTTGAACCGTTATAAACCACCGTTTCTGGATCAGCCGATAAATTAACCGTTACCTGATTTTTCTTCTCAAAATGAAACCAGAGATCGACAAAACCGTTGTCATTCACATTGTTGTGCAAAATATTCGGCCAGGCGAAAGTCGGCGTTTGATTGTGACAAGTAGTGGTGTTGTAGCACAGTGTATAACCCACATATTTATAATCACTTGGGTAAGAAGTGACCATCACCGCTGTAAAATTATTGGGATTGGTCTTGGGCAGAGGCAAATTACTAAATGTAAACGAGCCGCCAACCGGCCCGGAAGTATAATTTTGCTGGGCCACCACATTGTTACTGGTTTGAGTCAGATCCATCACCGTCGCTTGGACAACAATCCCGTTCAAATCATCCCAATTAGTCCCGTTTTTCAAAGTTGTCCGGCCATAGAGGGTATAAGTGGAAGATTGCCCGGATTGACCGGCATAGTTATTGTTTATGAGTAAATCAGCCAGACCTTGACCATGAACCAGTCCCA
>JBAZOB010000011.1:0-33198 GCA_041648895.1 Patescibacteria group bacterium | reverse complement strand
GACTTCTCATGATGTGGGTGATATTGAGTCGCTGGCCAATCGAGCCATAATAATTAACCATGGTCAAATTATTTTTGATGACAAAACCTGGAAATTAAAGCAAAATTATTTAAAGAAAAAAATGGTGGAGATTATTGTAGCAGAATCGATTGAAGGATTTGATGAATCATTTGGTAAAGTAATTTCGCGAACCAAAAGAAGTATTAAATTCGAAGTAGATATTGAGAAAGGGTTATTGGATAAATTACTCAGTTATGCGGTCAATAATTATGGTATTAAGGATATTAATATTTATGATCAACCCATGGAAGAGATAATTGCTGATATTTACCGGAGTAAGCAAACATGAGCGCCTGGTGGTTAAAATTTGATAAATATCTGGAAATAAGCAAAATCGCTTATCAAGATACCCTGACTTACTTGGTCAGTTTGCTTAGCCGGGCCGGCACAATAATTTTTCGGATTTGGATTTTTACTCAACTTTATACAGTGACCTATGAATATACCGGTCAAAGTCAGGTGGGTGGGATGTCAGTGGCCATGGTGATTTGGGTGTTGATGTTGACCCAGTCATTTGCGTCATCGACTCGGCCGCTGGTATCGAAATTAATTGAGGAGGAAGTTAAGTCGGGTACATTGGCTTATTCCGTCAATAAACCATATTCATATATTTTATTTCATCTGTTTGGTTATTTGGGGCGATGTTGGGCTAATTTGGTGGCTAACTTGGTGATCGGGGTCTTGGCGGCGGTGGTTTTGGTGGGAGTGGTGAAAATAAGTTTAGTCGGAATATTATTGGGGATAATTTTGTTGATTTTTGGTTTGGTGTTGAATTTTTTGTTTTCGATGATAATTGGTTTGTCGGCTTTCTGGCTGGAGGATATATCTTCCTTGCATTGGATCTATCAAAAGGGGCAAATGGTTTTTGGCGGGCAGATTTTGCCTTTGGCTTTATTTCCGATCTATTGGCAGAAAATTATTTATCTATTGCCGTTTGGACAAATGTTTTATAATGCCAGCGCCACCATGATCAATTTCAGTTGGGCCGCTTTTGAGCAAAGTTTAATTGTCCAATTGATTTGGCTTTTAGTGGTGGGAGTAGGGGCGGAGTTAATGTTTAGACTGGGAGTCAAAAATGTCTCAATTAATGGTGGTTAAAAAACATCTTAATTTAGCTTGGGAAATGATTAAGTTAAACATAGCTTCGGCCATGGAGTATCGCGCCAGTTTTCTGATCCAGGTGTTAGGCATGATTGTCAATGATGTTGGCTTGATTTTTTTATGGTTGATCTTTTTTCAAAAATTTCCGGTGGTGGGTGGTTGGGATTTTACTGATTCAGCTTTGTTATTTGCGGTGACGACCACTTCTTTCGGATTTTTTATGATTTTTGGCGGGGGCGCCATGACTATTGCCCGGATGATCCATCAGGGACAGCTAGATTATTTTTTGACTTTTCCGACCAATACACTGTGGCATGTAGTTGTCAGCCGGACAGAGATTCCGGCCATTGGCGATTTTATTTTTGGCCTGGCGATATATTTGATTTTTATTGATTATTCGCTGGGGTCGATTTTGTTATTTCTAGGGGTGGCGATATTGTCGGCCTTGATCTTTATTAATTTTATTATTATTACCCAGTCGATTGGTTTTTTTGTGGGCAATTTTGAAGCGGCGGCCGAGCAGCTATTTCATGCTTTGCTTGGTTTTACTCTTTATCCGCAATCTGTTTTTCATGGTTGGTTGAAGGTAATTATGCTGACGATTATCCCGGCTTTTTTTATTGCGACTCTGCCGGTTAGTTTATTGAATAATTTTGATTGGAATGTGTTGCTGGTAATGTTTTTGTTTTGGTTAGTGACCTTATGGCTGGCGATTTGGATTTTTTATCGGGGGATGCGGGATTATGAATCGGGGAATTTGATCAATGTGCAGATGTAGATTGTTGGGGCACGCTGCAGCGTGCCCTCACTTCATTTTTCGATGTGGATGGTTTGGGTGGGGAAGGCTATTTCAATACGGTTTTTCTTGAATTCATTCAAAATACCTAGATTAATTTTGGCTCTAACCTGTGTGTATTCGGCGAAGCTGGTGGAATTGAGCATATAGACGGTTTCAAAAACTAGGGCGGAGTCGCCAAGATTTTTAAGGTCGCAGCGGCGGAATTCACATTTGTCGATTGGTTTGATGATATTCTCGATTATTTGTGGAATTTTTTCCAATTTTAGTTTGGGGGTAGTATAAACCACGCCTAAGTTGAATTCGACGCGGCGTTTTTTTAATTTTTTGAAATTTCTGATCCATTTTTGGGTGATGTCTTGGTTGGGGATAATCAGTTCATCACCAGTCAGGGTTTTGAGGCGGGTGGAACGAATGCCAATTTGTTTGACGGTGCCAAATGTGTTGTCTATTTCGATTGAATCACCGATGGTAAATGGCTTATCAAAAAGAATGGAAATAAAAGCGAAAACGTCTTTTAGAATATTTTGCATGCCGAAAGCAACGGCGATACCGGTGATGCCGAGGCCGCCGACTAAAGTAGAGACGTCATAGTTGAAATTTTGTAAGATAATTAAAATGGCGATGATCCAGAGGATGACTTGAGTGATACTACTGATAACCTTGATAATGGTAATATCTTGTTTGGCTTCAAGTTCTTTTTTATTTTTGAGAATTTTGCGAAAGCCATGGCGGATAATGGCGGAAAGAATAGTGATGCCGTAGTAGACAAAGATGATGATAGCTGCTTTATTGACAAATTGTTCAATATTGTCGGGGAGACTGATCAAGCTAAGAGCAAAATAGAGAGAAACGATAAAAAAGAAGAATCCGCCCAGAGAGTTGGAAATATTAACGATCAAATCATCAATGTCAGTTTGGGTAGTTTGAGCGATTTTTTTGTATCGGCTAATAATGCTAATTTTGATGATGTGAAGAAACAAATAGGTAGCCAAAAAGACTAGTAAGGAATTGATAATGAGGGAACTATCATTATTGGTATTAATTTGATCAATTAAGTAAATAATTTTTTCCATAGCCCTCTTTTTTTAGTATCTAATTAAAGGATAGCATGATATTGATATTTATTTTTTTAATAACTTAAGGTAATCAGTAATATATTCATATTCTTTTTTTACTTCATTGATGTTGTTAAAAGTGCTTTCAATGACGATGGGGACAGCTAATTTTTGGCAGTAATCCAAAATAATATTTTGTTTGGTTTTGAATACGGGTTCATGGGTGTGGCCGCTCAGATGAATTTCAGCGATCTGATTTTGACATTTTTTGATCAATTCATCGGCCAGCTTCATGGTGTCATCATTGGAAAAACAATGGTTTAAATCGAGCACGAATTTCCAGTTGGGGTGTTGGGTAAAAAAGTTTTCTATTTCGGTGCTAGTTTTGTAGCTTTGTTTTTGGTTATCCATGTTTTCAATGGCCCAATTGGCTGGGTAGGAATCAAAGACTCGCCAATCTTTAACTAGGTCGGGATGGACCAATATTAATTCGCTACCAATAGTATGGTAGAAAGAGATGATTTCTTGAAGTAATTTTTTGGTTGTCTCATCATTCCTATAAATAGTGTCGCTGGGTAGATGAATTGATTTACGTCTGACATTGTCTACCAGAGGTGGAATAATGTTGAGTTTTTTTACTTCGTCGACTTTATTGATACATATTTCCAGCACACTGGTTGAACAGCTTTTATAGGTATTGATGGCTTTTGCAGAATATACTTCCAAAACTTGATGTAGTACGCCATGTGAAAAGCCGATTTGGTTATTTTCCATAAATACTGTGATAAATAGCCTGAAAAATTATTTGATAAGAAAGTTATGCCTCAGCGAAGTCCGCCGTCGCTTAAAAAAAGCTATGGCGGACGAAGTCGGGGATGCGGGATTTGAACCCGCGACCTCTACGTCCCGAACGTAGCGCGCTAGCCAGGCTGCGCTAATCCCCGGAATCGATTAAAAATATTTCCTGTCTTTTAGTTTATCAGGAAAATAGGTTTGGTTCGAGCTATCTTCGAGGGGAGTGTATTTGTAGTCTTTGCCATAGTTAAGGTCTTTCATTAATTTAGTTGGGGCGTTGCGCAGGTGGAGGGGAACGGGGAGATTGCCGTGCTGATTGACGTCTTTTTGAGCCTGCTGGTAGGTTTGGTAACACAAGATGCTTTTTTTGGCTTTGGCCAGGTAGAGAACGCAGTGTGTGAGATTGACATTGCATTCGGGCAGACCGATTTTGTGGCAAACTTCATAGGTGGTGTTGGCCAAGATAAGGGCAAAGTTGTCAACCAGGCCAATGTCTTCGGAAGCAAAGCGAATCAGGCGGCGGGCGATGTAGAGTGGGTCTTCGCCAGCTTCGATCATGCGGGCCAACCAGTAGACGGCTGCATGGGGGTCGCCACCCCGCAGGGATTTGTGAAGGGCGGAGATGATATTGTAGTGTTCATCGCCATTTCGGTCATATTGTAAGTGAGTTTTTTGGAGGATTTGTTTGATCAGATCGATGGTGATGGCTTCATGCTGATTCAGGCAGGTTTCCAGGGTGTTGAGAGCCATTCGAGCATCACCGTTGCTGAAGTTGGCCAGAAAATCGATGGTTTCGTTGTCTATTTCAATGTTGGTATTAGCCTTTTTCAGGGCCCGATTAATTATAGTGACGAGATTATCTTTGGATAATTTGTTTAAGACAATGACTCGGCTGCGGGAAACGAGGGCGGAGTTCAGGGTGAAACTGGGATTTTCGGTGGTGGCGCCGATCAAGGTGATGGTGCCGTTTTCGACGAAAGGGAGCAGGGCGTCTTGTTGAGCTTTGTTCCAGCGATGGATTTCGTCGATAAATAATATGGTTTTCTGGCCGAGGTTTTGATCTTGCCGGGCTTGATCGATTATTAGTTTTAAATCTTTTTTGCCGCTATGAACGGCGCTTAATTTATGAAAATTGCTTTTGGTTTGGTTGGCGATGATGTTGGCCAAGGTGGTTTTGCCGGTGCCGGGTGGGCCCCAGAGGATGATGGAGGGGAGTTGATCATTTTCGATAGCGTTTTTGATGAAGGAGTTTTTTTCAATCAAGTGTTCTTGGCCAATAAAGTCGCCTAAGGTGGTGGGGCGGATTTTTTCGGCCAGGGGAGCGTGGTTCATATTTGAAATTAATTATGTTCAAGCTAATCAGTTATATTTTAACGGATTTAATTGCCAATTAGCAAATTTGTTAAATTATTGATTGGCTTTGAATATTGTTTAACATATTGTTATAATTTGAGATAGTCAAACTAGAAGATGTTTGGATTGCGGGCGTCGTATAACGGCTTATTATATCAGCCTTCCAAGCTGAGGACACGGGTTCGATTCCCGTCGCCCGCTTTTTTACCCCACAAATTGCTACGCAAGTTTGCGGGGACCCCGCTTTTTGGCCAGTAGGCCTTGGTAGCTCAATGGATAGAGCAGCACCCTTCTAAGGTGAAGGTTGCAGGTTCGACTCCTGCCCAGGGCGTTGGTTTTTTTAAATTTCTGACGAGGTGACTGTAGCTCAATTGGTTAGAGCGTCGGTTTGTGGTACCGAAGGTTGTGGGTTCGATCCCCATCAGTCACCCTTTATGGTAAAAAGATGAACAGTATGCTCGTCTTTTTCCTTATCGGAGAGGTTTGACATATTCACCTAAATAATATATAATTAGGTGATTGTGATTATCAAAATAATATTTTATATGGATAAAATTAAACGTCAGATTCAACCCTTGATCGAGAATAGTTTATTTCAGGGTAAGGCAATCATAATTTATGGGCCGAGGCAGGTTGGTAAGACAACTTTAGTCAAGGAAATTCAAAGCCAATATCATGAGGAATCAGTCTATTTAAACTGTGATGAACCGGATATCCGTGAGGCGCTGTCAGAAAAAACTTCGACTGAACTTGGGCACTTTATCGGTCGTAAAAGGTTGGTTATTCTTGATGAAGCGCAGCGGATTAAAAATATCGGGTTGACTATCAAACTTTTGGTGGATAATTTTCCTGATATGCAGATAGTAGCTACCGGTTCTTCCTCGTTTGATCTGTCCAACCAAATCGTTGAACCACTCACCGGACGTAAACTTGAGTTTAATTTGTATCCTTTTTCTCTGGAGGAATTACGGAGTCTATACTCAACATTGGAAACCAAGCGTTTGTTGGAACAAAGGATGATTTTTGGTTTATACCCGGATATAGTAATAAATTCTGCTGAACGGGAGATAAAGTTGCGTGAATTAACTCTCAGTTATCTATTCAAGGATGTTTTGCGGTACGAAAGGATCAGAAATAGTGAGATTCTGGAGAAATTGTTACAAGCTATCGCGTTGCAGATTGGCAATGAGGTTTCTTACAATGAATTGGCTGTTTTAGTGGGTACCGATAAAAATACTGTTCAGCATTATATTCGAATTCTGGAGCAAGCATTTATAGTTTTTCGCCTTCAGCCGTTTAGTCGTAATTTGCGTAATGAGTTAAAAAAACTCCGGAAAATATACTTCTATGATATGGGAATTCGTAACGCGCTGATTAATAATCTTAATCCGCTAAATTTGCGGAATGACGCTGGGGCTATTTGGGAGAATTTTATTATCAGCGAGCGAGTAAAGTTTAACTCTAATCACCAATTTTATAAGAATATCTATTTTTGGCGGACACAGGCCAAACAGGAGATAGATTATCTTGAGGAGTATCAGGGAAAATTATCAGCTTACGAATTTAAATGGCAGAAGAAAAGTTACACTACTCCCAAGGTTTTTATCAAGAGCTATGGTATTAAAGCAAATATAATTAATAAAGACAATTGTCTCCAATTTGTTTCTTAAGTAATATCAATCTTTATATCATATGGAAAACAGATTTAATTCAGCTGAGAAAAAAGAAGGTAATAATCTACAAGATATTCCTGACATTAATTATCAGCTTTTTCTTAATAGTTATAATATTCCCAAAGATTTGATTGATGCCAGCTATAAAAAAGTTGAAGAAGCATTTAAGGTTGGTCAATATGTAGAACCAGAATGTCTTGACGATAAAAAAGAGATTATTCATGCCATAGCCTACGCTATCCAAAACAAAGTCCATCCCGGTCCAATTATTCAAATGTTTAAAGAAATTAAAGAATATTATCAAAAGGATATTGGCGATTTGTTCTGTGGGAAATATAACTTGTCAAAAATTATTGAAATTACTGTTAATACCTTAAAAGTTCATGGTATATACCAAAACGCTTTAGCGAAATTAAAATTAGCTGATAATATTGAGAATATGAATCGTGATAAATGGAAGGAATATGCCGATGGTATCAGGTGGACCCAAGCGGGGCGGGCAGACAGTATTAGAAAAGAAGGTGATCATATTAAAGCCAATGCTGATTATCTAATCGGAGATTTTGGTTTTTGTAGTAAGTTTGATATGACTACCGATGAAATGTATGAAAAGCTTATCAATTCACCCTATATCAAGAGAATAGATCTTAGCTGTTACGGAGTTGAGGAAGAAAAGAGTTATTATGGACCAAGTAAGAGTCATGATTGGAATTCTTACCAATTGCAGATGATACAATCATCAATTTCTCAGTTATAACTCTTATTATCATTTTTATTAGGGGATGATTGTATTTAAGCACTGCTAGAGATGGCGGTGTTTTTTAATGTAATATAAGTTTTGACCGGAAATAATTTTCTGGATGGGAATGTTTTTGGTAAACTAAAGAAAGTGACCGAAGTGGGTTATATTTTAATACAAATTTTATGAGTTGGTTCCAAGTTATTGTTTTGGCGGTGGTGCAGGGATTAACTGAATTTTTGCCCGTTTCCAGTTCGGGTCATTTGGCTTTACTGGAGATGGTTTTTAACGTGTCGGAAGGTAGTTTGTTTTTTAATGTGTGGTTGCATTTGGCTTCAGTGCTGGCGGTAATAATTGTTTTGCGGGTGGAATTGTGGCAGGTAGTAAGAAAGGGGCGTTTGTTCTTGTTGTTGGTGGTGGGAACTATTCCGGGAGCAGTGGCGGGGTATTGGTTGAGTGATCGGATTGATGCATCTAACGGATCAGTTATTTGGCTGGTGGCTGGATTTATTCTGACGGCGGCAACCTGTTTTTTGATTGATCGCAATTTTACGGGACGAAAGTATGAGCAGTTGAGCGGCCGAGGGGCGTTTTTGATTGGTGTGATGCAGGCCTTGGCGCTAATTCCCAGTTTGTCACGCTCGGCGGCTACTATTTATGGTGGTAAATTGCTCAAGCTGGATCGGGCGGAGGCGGTGAAATTTTCTTTTTTGTTGTCCGTGCCAATAATTTTGGGGGCCAGTGCTAAAGAATTGATATCAGCTGATTGGAGTTTGGTTAGTCAAGATATGGATAAAATGCTGGTAGCATTTATTATCTGTTTGGTGGTTTCAGTTTTGGTGGTGGCTGGTTTATTGAAATTGCTTAACAAAATATCTTTTCGCTATTTTGGATATTATACTGTGGTGTTGGCATTGATAATATTATTTCTTAATTACTGGATGTAAAATGGTAACAAATATTTTAACCATGTTGGCGGGGTGGATAGTGGGGGTAATCTCGGCTTGGGGATACGCAGGCGTGTTGGTTTTGATGATGATTGAAAGTGCATGTATGCCCTTGCCTTCAGAAGTGATTATGCCTTTCGCCGGGTATCTAGTGTGGAAGGGTGAATTAAATTTCTGGTTAGTCTCTTTGATGGGGGCGGCCGGATGTTTGGTGGGGTCAATAATTGCCTATGTGATTGGTTATTATGGTGGGCGGCCGGTGGTGGAAAAATATGGCCGGTATGTTCTTATTTCGAAGCGAGATATGGATATGGCTGATCGTTGGTTTGCCAGATGGGGCGAGGAGACAGCTTTTTTGTCACGTTTGTTGCCCGTGATTCGCGGGTTTATTTCTTTGCCACTGGGGATAATGAAAGTGAATTTTATTAAATTTGCCGTTTATACTTTTGTTGGTTCATTTATCTGGAGCGCTTTTCTGGCTTATTTGGGCTGGAAATTTGGTGAAAACTGGACACAATTGAAAGAGTATTTTCATCAATTTGATTTACTGATTGGAATTGGGTTGGTGGGTGGCCTGGCTTGGTATATTTGGCGGCATTTTCAGAATGAAAAGAGATAACTAAAAATGGAGTAAATATGGAAGAATTTACTAGTTTGACCAGCGAGAAAAAGACTAACAATAATATGGTGTTGGTGATAGCAGGGGTGGGGCTGGCTTTGATTTTGATATTGGTGTTGGCGGTGTGGGCGATAGTACATACCGTGCAAAATCTGGTGCCTGAAATAGGGGAGGAAGTGGTGGGCGAAGTCGAGTTGGCCCAGCTGAGACAGCAGGATGATCAGATTGAGGCCGTGGCCGATGATCTAGTAACGGCGATTAACACATATTATACGATCAATGGTTTTTATCCGCCGGATAATCATGTGGAATATTTGTGGAGTGGCAACCGGATAGTGATGGATGGCGAGCCGGTATTGCCGGAGGAATGTGGGGAGATTAATTTGGCGACTGAACTATGCGGAATTAATTATATGACTATGAGTGGTAATCAGGGCTTTGTCTTGGATGTGCGTTATCTGGCGCGGGAGTCACAAATAATTAAGCAAGATGAGGGAGCAGATAGCAATATTGATAACAAAACCAATAATAATTCTTCTTCCGGGATGAGTTCGGGTAATGTGGCACCGAAGATTAGCCCGGTGTTGTTTGATAGTTTGTCTGGTTATCCCGGTGAAACTCTGTCATTAAAACAAACAATTTCCAATCCGACTGGAGAAATTATGGTATTAGAAGTGGCTACACAGGATTTTTTACCACGGGCGGGGGACACAGCCGGAGTGCCGGAGTTGACGACCAAGGAAACCGAGTATTCTTTGTATAAATGGATTAGTTATGAGCAAAATAAATTGACGATTGAGCCTGGCAAGATAGTTGATTTTGATTTCCAAATTAATATACCCGCCAATGCCAAGGCGGGAGGTCATTATGCATCGCTAATGTTTGAAACTGGTGGAGAAGCAAGCGGTGATTCTGATCAACTGTCAGTAAGAAGTGGAGTCGGGTCGTTGCTTTTATTGAAAGTATTGGGCGATGATTTGGTGGAAAGCGGTTACGTTAAGAACATTACCGTGGATGATGAAAATAAAATATATGCTTATATTATGGAAATTGAGTTTATCAACGAAGGTAATGTGCATATTCATCCGACTGGCACGATGGCAATTTATGATACTGACAATGAATTGGTGGAGAAAATACCGGTGAATGGCGAAAATGTGTTGCCGGAGAGTTTACGGGTGTTCAATGTCGAGTGGCAACCAAACAAAAATATCACCAGTCTTAAGGGTTATCACTTGGAGGTGACAGGGAAATATGGCGATAGTGGACAGTCTTTTAATTATGAACAGGATTTGTAAATGTTGGGCGGAGCAATGTCGTAATTTTCTGGTTGGACGTAACGTTATAATTAAACGGGGGACAAAATTAATTATTAATTAAAATTTTATGCAAAAAACACTAACTTCAAATAGTCAAAGTAATAATTTCGGCTGGTTGGATTTTAAAAAAGCGGTACGAGAAACAACGATGCGTTTTCCCGTGACCATGTTGGTTGCCATAATTGGGTCGGCTGGTGCGGTGTGGTTAATTGCCAGTGATTTTACCAATGAGGTATTGATAAAAGTTGTCTGGACATTGGTGGTGGTTTTCCCTTTATTAATCAGTATCGAATGGTGGCGACAGCGTCGGCAGCTCAAAAACTGGATCAGTTTAGTTTTGTATGTTTTGGTGGCAGTATTTATCTTGCTTAATTATTGGTTTTTTCCAGCTACCAATCAGGTTACTCAGGCCTATGTATTGGGAGAATTGTTGTGGGTGGCTATCTTTATTTTATTATTAACTATGGTGCCGGGGCAGAAAAATAATGTTATTAATGATGATTTTTGGCGACATAATTTGATCTGGCTGGGAGCGTTGGTGATGACGGGAATTTTATGCGTGTTATTGGTATCGGGCGTGTTTATTGCTTTGGGAACGGTGGAGAATCTTTTTCAATTAAGTTATTTTGATTATCATATCTATCCTCAATTGTGGACAATAATTGTGGGGATAATTGGCAGCACTTTTTTTCTGTCGCAAATCGAGGCTGAATGGATGGTGGAGTCAAAAGTAACTCAGGCGTTGATTAGAATAGGCCAGTTTGTTTTGATACCACTGGTGATCGTGTATTTTGTGATTTTGTATGTTTATTCCGGAATGGTGTTTTTTCAGGGTGATTGGCCGGATGTGATGGTATCTTACATGATTATTGGTTTTTCGATTGTGGGTATTTTGACTACGTTTTTTCTCTATCCATTACAAAAGCAATATGGGTGGATGAAGTGGTTGGTGCGTTTATTATTTGTGGCCATTATTCCGCAAGTGGCAGTTCTTTTTTGGGCCTTGTCTTTTCCTCTGTCGCGCTATGGCTTGACGGAAAACCGTTATTTAGTTTTATTATTTGGCTTGTGGTTAGTGATTAGTGCCATTTACATGTTGGTTAGTCGACAGAAGGATTGGCGGTTTTTGCCGTTGACTTTAATGGTGATGCTGATTTTAGCGGCGACTGGTCCTTGGGGGGTGGTGAATGTTTCCAAAAGGAATCAAATTGGTCGTTTGGAAAGAATCGCTTCGAGTGTAGGTATGTTTAGTGATGGATATTTGCATCCGACGGATCAATTGGTTCCAATCGATGAGGCTAGAGAGATTAGTAATATTGTAATTTACTTAATAAATAATCATGGTCTGGCCGCAGTGAAACCTTTATTGGCGGCGGGCTCGGTGGATGATCTGGAAGTAGAAGGATTAATTGGCTATTCATTGGCTGAAAAAATTGTGACGGAAAAATTGGGATTACCATTTTATGATGAGGCGTCAGCTTTATCGGATGCATTTAATTTTTATCACAATGGTGAGCAAATCCAGAATACCGTGACTAATATTAGTGGTTATGATTATGTATTCGAGTTAGTCAGTCCGGCGGTAGCGGATAAGACGGAATACGTTGATTTGGCTGACAAACGATATCGTGTTTCTTTCGATCTGGAGCGGGCGACGATGGTTCTGGTTGATGAAGCAGACGGCCAGGAGATTAATTTTGATTTGACTGACTTTATTAAGCAATTACATGAGACATACCCGGGATCGGATAATAATTTGCCAGCGGCCGATTTAACAGTGGCCGTGGCGGATAAAAATGTACAAGTAAAAATGGTGTTTATTACTTTAGGTGGAAAAATGGAAGATGGCCGGCCGGTATTGGATTATCTTGACGCGATGGTTTATATTACTATTGATGCTGAGCTATCCAAAATTTGACAAATGGTGGTGAGAAAAGTTGAATAAATTTATTGTGGTTAATAATTATTTGCATGAGAAGTATTGATACCATTGTGGTCCACCATTCAGTGACCGATCCAAATAATAAAGATATTTGGGCAGTATCGGTGGGTGGGCATGATTATGTGCCCGGATTGTATATTGCTGGCCAAGAATATAAAGGTAATTATCATTATCTAGTATATTTTGATGGAGAAGTGAAAAATCCCATTCCCGAGGAAAGATATACTTATCATTGTGGGGTATTCGATGTAAATTTAAGAAGTCTGGCCATCTGTTTTATTGGTGATTATTCTTTTATCCAACCTTCCTACGCGGCTTTAGTGGCGGCACGGGAGTTAATCGGGAATATTAAGCAGCGTTATCCAATCGCCAATATTTATGGACATAAAGAACTTTTTGCTACGGCTTGTCCAGGCAGTTGGTATAATTTAAATACAATAATGGAGGCAACAATGAAATTAGACCCAGCCATGATTCGTCGGGCTTATTTGTCAGTATTAAGACGTGAACCTGACAGTGGGGGAATGAATTATTATCTGAATTTGGATATTACGGAAGCCCAGTTGTATTATCAACTGGCTGAAAGCATGGAGCATACGACGATGTATGATAACGCGCAGAAATATTTACAAGGTGGGGGCGCGCAGTATCAAGAAATTACGGAGAAAATATATCGGAAGATTAATTAATGAGTGGTGGAGTTTACTTTGAAGTTATTTATTGATGATATTTATAGTAACTGATCGATCGTTGCCTGTAGTTGGTCGAGAGGTAGAGCGCCGGAGAGGGGGAGGCGTTGGTCGCCGGTCACAATGACAGAATATGGTGTCCCTTGGCCACCAGCAGCCATGGCTTCGTCAATATTTTGTTGAATTAAGTCGGCATATTTACCGGAATCAAGGCAGGCGGTGAATTGGGTTTGGTCGAGACCGACATAGGTAGCAATTTCGGGTAGGGTGGCGGGGTCTAAACCATTGTTTCCGGGAGTAATTTCGTTTAACCGGTCAAAATAGTTCCAAAAACCATCATTACCACCAAGCTGGGCGGCACATTCAGTGGCTTCGGCTTCATGGCGAGCTTTGGGATGAAGCGAATCGAGGGGGAAGTGCTTGTAGACCCAATTAACTTGGCCGTCGTATTGCTCAACAACTTGTTTTAGAGTGTCGTGGAATTGAATGCAAAATGGGCATTCTGTATCGGAATATTCAACAATGGTGATAGGGGCATCGGGGTTACCTTTAATATGGCTGGAGTTATCGAAAGTAACTTGGGTAAGATCAGCAGCAGTATTGTTGTCGGGAGTAGTAGTGTCTTGATTCTCGCTCGGGTTATTAACGGCATATTTATTATCTTGTTGATAATAGATCCAGAGGACACCATAGCCGAGTAAGATCACGATTAGAATGGCGAGAAGCCAGTTGGTCATATTATTCATATATCTTTGGTTAATATTTAAGTGATTGTATGTTTACATTAGCATATTTTTAGATGCAGTTTGAGTTTTTTATTAAACCTTTTTTTGTGATAAGTTATAAGGGGGTATATCTATTAATTGGAAAAATGAATCGAGCTAAATTATTTAAAACTATCAATTTATTGTTGGCGCTGGTATTACTGGCGGCTTTATTGGTAATCGTTTGGTTGTTGTGGCAATCTAACCAATCAGAGTCGAACGTAAATCAGGAGAGTTTATCGAAGTTGGTAGATCAGAATCAGGAATTGACCAAGGAACAAAATGAACAGACAATGGAATTGGTAGACGATATAAAGATCAAAGAAGAAGTAACAGATAAAGAGCCAAAAGAAGATAAAATTGAGGAGTCAGTAGAGACATTGGAGCCAACTGATAGTGCTGGAGAGGATAGTCAGGATGGTAGTGAAACCAAGGAAGACGGGGTGGTGATTTATAAAGGAGTATTAATAAAAGCTTCAGATGACAATGAATATGGTGGTAATTATAAATTGATCAATGAGGGGGATACCCAATATACCTATTTTTGGTTTGATAGTTATTATGCCGAAAAAGGAGTGGATAATATGGTTGGCAAGTTAGTGCAAATAGATGTGGAAGTGCAGAATGATGGGTCTTTTTTGGTTGTTGACGGGCCAAAGTTAATTTAAGGTAATAATTTAGTATTTTTTTGATCAGAATATTGAGGATATTTGTCTTTTGGGTAGAAATTGATTATAGTTATTATTGATAAAGAATATGCCATATTTTAAGGAGAAATAAGATGACTAAATCAAATAAAGGATTTATCACTCACGTGCAGAGTGAAGAGTCAGATGAATTATTACGTAAGTTGATTTCTTTGAAGAAATATTGGGAGTGGGCGGATAAATTAAAAGATCAGTATTTGTTTTATTTGAAACAAGAAGAGAAAAATATTCAGTTGAAAAGATCAGCTATAATTCATCGTGACTCATCGATGTTTTTTATTTTCTATTTGGCGGTATTAAGCCAAGTTATTAAATCATTTGATGAAGGGCCGAAAGTGATCGTGAGTTTGGAAATTAAGGGTATGCAAGATGAACTGGGTTTTAATTTAAGTAAGTTTGGTGAAGCCATGTGTTTTCCTGGTAAGTCAATTTTGAATGAAAAATTGTTGGATGATGTTATGAAAAGCAGTAATATTCAGAAGGTCAATAATTTGCATATTGGCTTAGGATATTTTATCAATAAGAAGATTCAAGAGTTGAAAAATAGGGATGTTTTCCCATATGCTATGAATAAAATGTAGTATTTTATCGGATAATGTTTTATGTAGGGAATGATAAGTCTTTATTGTTCCCTCTTTTTGTATTTATTTACCTTGATTATAAATGATAATTATGTTATAATGTAAGGATAGTTGTTTATCATAAGGTGATGGAAGAAACATGTCGATAGTTGATAATTATAAGTATAAAAAATCAATCATATTTAAAAGGTTGAAGGACATGAAGATTTACCGTTATGATCGCTGGCGGTTTGGTATTTTGATTGGCATTACCTTGTTGCTGTTCATTATTTATGGAGTGGAGAATGGGTGGACGGTAACAATGATGTCTAACCAGATAGTTCTGTCAAAGGTAATAGCCGATAGTAATATGCTATATAAAAATAATTATTCTAAAATTACTGGAGGTGATGATTGTGCTTGGTCTAATGTGTTGGCTGATTTTCCTTTTGTGCAGGATGATACTTTAGTGGGGTTGGGCCGTTATGATCAAGAAAAAGAGGGATATTTTGGGGATTATCTGAGTCAGGAGGCTTTTGAGGTGTTTTTGCCTAATTATTTTGGGCAAGCGACATTTTTTTCCAAGAATGGGGCCGCTTTGTTTATCAGCCCGGTGGGTTTTGAAGAAGCAAATTCAAAACCAAAGTTGTGCCAGCAAAGATTGGTTTATGATGAAATATATCCGAGTACATTGTATGTCCGGATGTTTAATGACGGGGGTATTAAAGACTATATTATACTCAAGGATGCTAGTGCTCCGACAACTATTAGTTTTGATTTGAATTATTATGGTGGACGGGTAGAATTAGCACCGACGGGTGATATTGTTTTTTATGGCGATGATGGTAGTGAGAAATTTAAAATAGACAGGATGATGGGGTATGATAGCGAACATAGAATAATTGATGATTCGATTTCTTATCAATTATTGGACAGCCAGACTTTGATATTAAACATTGCGCCGGGTGATATAAATTATCCGGTTTTGTTAGAGTAAAATTAATCAGGAGTAATGTTAGATTAAATATTTAATCAAGCTCTCTGGCTTGATTTTTTTATTGATGATTTGGTCGGTTTGGTGAAGAATGGGTAGAACAGTTTGGTTATTTTGAGTAATTTTCAGGATTGATTTAATATTTTTAAAGCCTTCAGTGGTAATATTTTTATTTTTGGACAATTTATATCCAGCTTGAAAATTGCGGCTGTTAGGATTGAGTCCGGTGGCAATAAGATCACCGAGGAAGCTAATCGAGTATAAATCTTGGCGGTGAAGTTTTAATTTTCGGTACAGGGGTTGGAGTTCAGTGATGATTTTGATTATGGCGGCGGATTTGGTGTTCATACCGAAGCCAAGATGGGAAATTATACCAAAAGTGATGGCGTAACAATTTTTGAGAATACCGTTATATTCAGTGGTAGTGACGTGACGGTTGAATTCGATATTAAAATATTGATTGCAAAAAATAGCTTGAGCAATTTTTTTGTTTTGGTAATTAGGCGAGGAAATAGTGCTGATGGTTGGATATTGGTTGATGATTTCTTGGGCGAAGGTCGGGCCGGAAAATACCATGAAATTGGATAGATCGTAATTGAAATTTAGCAGGTGTTGACTAATGGTTTTTAGGGTATTTGGATACAGACCTTTACTAATGCTAATTATTTTTTGGGTCGGTTTTAGGTCGGATATATAATGATAAAATTTCGGTAAAGAACTTGATGGCAAACACGGAATGATGATGTCGCCGAAGCAAAGACATGTGGCCATGTCGGAGAATATTTTGACCGCTGGCGATTTGATGGTTTGCTTGAATCTTTCTAAAGAGGTTTTATTTTTTTCATAAATACCAATTTCATGTCCATTGGTCAAAAGAAGGGAGGACAAAGCAGTGCCAAGAGAACCGGTGCCAATAATTGATATTTTATATTTTTGTCTCATTTTTTTTGAAAACGCTCCCCGCAGGATTTGAACCCGCAACCTCCTGGTCCGAAGCCAGGCGCTCTATCCAGTTGAGCTAGGGAAGCATGGATGTGTATAATAATCTCTACTCGTTTATTATATAGGAGAAGTGATAATTGGTGAATATTTTTGAGCATAAAAAAACCGACCAAGGTCTTTTGAGGCTAAAGCTTTGAGTCAAGATGGCGTGAGCCGATCTGTCAAAGACGATAGTTGGTCCTCAGCGGCACGTGGTCAGTAAATGAGAAAAACTTAAGGAAATTGTCTGAAAAGATGCTTAAATACTGAATAATCATTATTTCTCTTGTGCTTATAACCTAACATATTTATTAAATATTGTCAAGACTAATTTGTCTATAATAAAGTAGAATAAATGTATAATGTTAAATCAAAAATTGCGGTATTGTTAAAGACTCTGCCTAAGCAAAGTGGGGTGTATTTAATGAAGGATGATCGGGGTCGGGTAATATATGTGGGCAAAGCGAAATATTTGTCGAATCGAGTGCGGAGCTATTTTAATCGTCTGCATGAGGAAATAAAAACGAGACAATTGGTGGATAAAATTGATGATATGGAATGGATTGTGACGGATAGTGAATTAGAGGCACTGATGCTGGAAACTAATTTAATTAAAAAATATCGGCCACATTATAATGTGTTGATGAAAGATGATAAAAATTATGTTTATATCAAAATTACTAAGGAGGATTTTCCGCGGGTGATATTGGTCAGGAAGGTGGTGAAAGATGGTGGTAAATATTTTGGTCCATATTCCAATAGTACAGTGGTGGAGGAATCATTACGTTTATTGAATCGAATTTTCCCGTTTTTTACTTATAAAAATAAAACGGGGGTTTCGCCCATGGATAGTGTGGCGGGGAAGGAGTTGTTTATTAAAAGGTCAAAATCGGTTTGGGGTTATTTGTCCGATCAAAAGATTTATAATCAGATGATGGCCGATTTTGTGGCTTTTATGCGGGGGAAAACCAAGAAGGTCGGGCGAATTTTTCAGCTGGAGATGAAGCAGGCAGCGGGCAATAAAGAATTCGAAAGGGCGGCAATGTTGCGGGACAGGATGGTGGATATTGAAAAGATATTGGCGAAGCAGAAGGTAATTACTCCCCATCAAGATAATTTAGATGTGGTTGGTGTTTACGGTGAGAATAGGAAGTGGATAATATCCTTAATGACAGTGCGGGTGGGGAAGATGTTGTCACTGGATTTCTTTGATTTAAAAGGTAGTAATGAAAGTGAAGTGGTGGCCGCTTTTTTGTCATATTATTATCTAGCAGCTCAAGAGTTCCCGGCCCAAGTGTTATTGCCGGTAACAATTGATGAAATGACTGAGATGGGGGATATAATATCTGATCTGGCAAAAAAAGTGGTCAAGGTTTCATGCCCCAAAAAAGGTTATAAAAAAGATTTGTCACTGCTGGCGAGTAAAAATTGTAAATTGGAGTTTATGAAAAGGCAGGCGGTAGTGTCGGTAACAAAGAGTGAGGGGCTGGGCCTATCTGAATTGTGGAGGAGTTTAATTGACGTTGGTTTTGGTAATTATGCCCAGGCTTGGTCTGATATTGAGGACGGTATTTTTCGGATTGAGGGTTATGATATTTCCAATTTGGGCGATCAAGGAGTGGTGGGGGCGATGGTGGTGTGGCAGCTGAAAAAAAATGATCGTGGGGAGTCTAATCAAACAAAGCCAGATCACAATATATTAATTGATGAATTGAAAAGATGGAAAGGCAGTTTTAATAAAAAGATGTACCGTCGTTTTGCGATTAAATCTTTTTCGGGGCAAGACGATTTCGCGGCTTTGGGTGAGGTTTTGTCGCGGCGGTTTAAACGTAGTCAGTCGGAATGGCCTTGGCCAAATTTGATATTGATTGATGGTGGTAAAGGTCAGTTAAGCACGGTATTGGTGGCTTTGAAGCAGAATATGATAGATATCCCCGTGATTGGTATCGCTAAAAAAGAGGAGGAGCTGTGGTTGGGTAATATTTCTGAGGACGGGGAGGTGATGTTCAAGTTGCTGGTGTTGGACAAGAGTAGTGTGGCCTCTTTGTTTTTACAATCAATTCGTAATGAAGCGCACCGCTACGTATTGTCGTATCAACGCTTGACGCGCAAAAAGAAACTTAGACAATCAATTTTGGATACTATTTCCGGGTTGGGGCCGAGAAAGAAAAAAATGCTATTGTCAGCTTTCGGGAGTGTAGGCGGGGTGGTGGCGGCGGGAGAGGAAGTGGTAGGGGAGGTGGTGGGGAAAAAGCTGGCTGGTAAAATATTTGAAGTTATTTAGTGGTGATTAAACATTGACTGACTGTTAGTGAGTGATTTGGATTATTATAATAAGTGCGTTATAATTTTTCATAGATATTTATATTAATCCCATGCTACGACGTTTTTTATTTCATCTTCTAGCGAATGCAATTGCTTTTTTGCTGGCTGATCTAGTTTTGATTGGCGTGGATTTTTCAAACAATTTGTGGGTAGTGTTGGTGGCAGTATTGGTCTTTGGTTTTGTAAATACTTTTATTAAACCGATTGTGACGATTCTTTCTTTGCCGGCCATAATTTTTAGTCTGGGAATTTTCTATTTGGTTGTGAATGGTTTGATGTTATGGTTGGTGTCGGCGCTGGTGCCTGGTTTTGCTATTAGCGGTTTATGGACGGCAGTGGCGATGGGGTTGATTGTGTCTTTGGTTAATTGGATTTTGCATTGGATGATTGAAGAAGATGATCGAGCCTTGACTAAATAATAGATTCGGGCCCATAGCTCAGTTGGCTAGAGCGCTTGCATGGCATGCAAGAGGTCAGGAGTTCAAGTCTCCTTGGGTCCACCATAAAGAACTTTACAAATTCGCTCCGCCTGATTGGGCGGACTTTTTGTTCGTGAGTATTTATTAGATTTATATTCGTTAACTAAAAGGAATTATAACCATGATTCAATTGACTGAGCAGTCGTTCAAAAAATTACTTATCGCATTGGCCGTTTATCTTACTTCTCTTTTTGCCGCCAATACTCTCGGATTGAAAATAATGCCATTTATTTTCGGCTCGCATCTCTCAGTAGCGGTATTTTCTTTTCCGGTTGTGTTTCTTATGACTGATGTTGTTGGTGAAGTGTACGGCAAGCGGGTAGCAAAGTTCTTCGTGCTGGCCGGTTTTATTAGCACGGCGCTTTTTATCGCATATTCTTTTCTCTCGCTGGCAATGCCGTGGTCGGCTGATGGTGAATGGGCAAGATCAGGTTATAATCAGATTTTTGGTATCTCGGGGCGCATAGCCATTGCTTCGTTGGTGGCGTTTCTGGTAGCCGAGTATCAAGACGTACTATCGTTCTTTTTTTTCCGCGAGAAGCTGGGTATCAAATTCTTTTGGTTACGTTCACTTCTCTCCAATCTCTGGTCGCAATTACTTGACACAACAATCTTCATGGTTATTGCTTTCGCGGGCGTTTATGCCACTAGTACGCTCGTGAGTATCATTATTACGTGGTGGCTCTATAAAGTAGCGATGGGCGTGCTTTACATCCCACTTTCTTATCTCGGTATTCACTTGTTGCGAAACAAAAATAATCAAACTACATCGTCAACATAAACTGCGTTACATTGCGTTTATTACGTGAGTAAAATTACTATCGGTGAAGCGGCTCAATTGTCGGGGCACGCTTTTATTTCATTATCATCTTAATAGTTAAGTTTGGTATGACCTCTTATGCCAATATTGGGCCCGGATATGGGGTCTCTGGTATGATTGAGCTGTGGGGGTGTTATGTTGTAGATATCAATTATTTACGCCATGGTACAAAAAAAGATTATTATCAATGATTCGTTAGTCAACTATTATCAATCCGATGAACTGGATGTTTCCAATACGATTGTTTTTTTGCATGGTTGGGGAGTGGAGGCGACAATATTTCAAGATATTTATACGAACATTGATAGTTGGGTGGCGATTGATTGGCCAGGGTTTGGTGGTAGCCAGATACCGCCAGTGGCTTGGAGGGTGTTGGACTATGCTAATTTTTTGCATGATTTTTTACAAAAGTTAAAGATCGATAATCCATTATTGATCGGTCATTCATTCGGCGGAAGAGTGATTATTAAATATTGTGCGCAAAATTTGGGGGTGGTGAAAAAAGTGATATTAATTGATAGCGCCGGGGTTAAAGATGATGGTCAAAGGGTAAAGTGGTTGGAGATACTGGCCTGGGGTGGTCGCTGGTTAAAAAAAATTCCGGGTATAAAAAAAGTGGTAAAAAGTGTGGGTCGTCAGTTTCAATCATCAGATTATAGGCAGGCGGGGGCTAATCGAGCCACGATGCGGAAGGTTATTGGTGAGGATTTGCAAGTTGATATGAAAAAGATCAAAGTACCGGCGACGATTATTTGGGGGGAAGATGATCAGGAAACGCCTTTAGCCGATGGGCTGACCATTCATCGTTTGATTGTTGGTTCAAAATTTTATTCTATCAAGCAGGCCGGTCATTTTCCTTTTGTTGATCAGCGGGAGAGTTTTATGCAGATTTTGGCGGAGGAAATACCTAGATGGTAATTAGAAATTTATTATATATTTTACAAAGTGAAGGTTATGATAGTTGGCGTTTTTTAAAGTATGCCTATTCTCATTGGCGGTGGTGGCAATTGGAAAAAAGACAGCATTTGGAATGGACGGCCAAGGTGATTCTGGTTTATATCTTTAATTGTGTGTTAATGCTGGCGTTGGTAGTAGTAAGTTGGTGGTGGTTTTCCTGGTGGTTTATCTTGGTTTTGGTAGTAATTTGGTTTTTCTTACCGGTGCTGATTGTTTTTTCATTGCTAGTGATTTGGCCGGTTGATCAATTATTAAAATGGTGGGTAGTAGCTGGGGCGAGGCAAGTTATTTCCAAGCAAAAGATGATTAAAATTGGTATTACAGGTAGCTATGGCAAAACCAGCATGAAAGAAATTTTGGTCAGTCTTTTGCGAGAAAAATATAAAATTGTTTATACACCTGATAATATAAATACACTTTTGGGAATTGCTCGTTTTATTTCCAAAGAATTGGATCGGGCGGAGATATTAATTGTGGAGATGGGAGCTTACAGCCGAAAAGATATTGTCGATCTGTGTGATTTAATTGAGCCGGATTATTCAGTTTTGACGGGCATTTCTTTGGCACATTTGGATCGGTTTGGTAATTTGGATAATATTATTCAAGCTAAATTTGAATTGCCATCTCGTACTCGGGAAAAATCGATTCTTAATCTAGATGATGAATATATCTCACTCAAACTGGATCGTTTACCGGCGGAAAAAATAGTGGGCGTGGGTAGTGGTGGGGTAACGGAGATCGATTATTTACCTGATTATCAGGGGCTAAAATTTAGAAGCCAAGGACGGATTTATCAAACTAAATTGTTAGCCCGACACAATATTAACATGATATTGATGGGTGTGGTTTTAGCGCGAGAATTGGGTTTGAGCGAGGAGCAAATTGAACGGGGGGTGGCTAAAATTGAACCGATTGCTCATCGTCTGCAGCCGATCTATCACGAGGATATTGATGTTTGGATATTGGACGATAGTTACAATGCCAATGTGGAAGGAATTAAAAGCGGGATTGAGGTATTAAATCGGGCGGGGGGCAGAAAAATTGTGTTAACGCCCGGGCCTCTGGTTGAATTGGGGGAGCAGTCGCGGAAGATCCATCGGGAAATTGGTTATTTGTATGCGGATAATGTTGATTTGGTGTTGCTGATTAAGAGTCGGGAAACTGGTTATGTAATCGAGGGTTTGAAGGAGAAAAATTTTACCAATTTTCGGGTGTTTGCCACTACGACCGAAGCGCATCGAACATTGCCCAATATCATGAAGGGCGGGGATATAATTTTACTGCAAAATGATTGGCCGGATGTTTATTTTTAATAAATTATGAATGACAAATGAAGAATTACGAATTACAAATTAGGAATTGGATTAGTCATATATCATTTATTTTAATTAATGGCAGCAAATGTTTGGCCGGTGGTGTTAATGTGGATCTGTCTAATAATGGTAAGTTTTATGGCTAGCCATATAATTAAAATAAATGATATATGACTAATCCAATTCCTAATTTGTAATTCGTAATTCTTCATTTGTCATTCATAATTCATTAACAAAATATATATGGAAAAAATTGGTGTATTTTTTGGTAGTCGTAGTCCCGAGCATGATGTTTCGATCATCACGGCGCAGTTAATTATTTCGGCTTTAAAAGGAATGAATAAGGAGGTGGTGCCGGTATATTTAAGTAAAAAAGGGGAGTGGTACGTGGGGGACGAAATGGGTGAAATTGGCTTTTTTACTCGGGAAGGGGTGGAGGATAGATTGGAAAATTTAGGGGGATATTTCCTGGATTTAAGCATTGTGGGCAAAATGCGTTTGGTTAAAACTGGTTTGTTCAAAAAGCTGATTGATATTGATTTGGCTTTTCCTTCGTTTCATGGCCTAAATGGCGAGGACGGTACGGCGCAAGGATTATTTGAGTTGATTGGTCTTCCCTATGTTGGTTGTGATGTGGCCGCTTCAGCTTTGACTATGGATAAAGTGTTGACCAAAATGATCTATCGGAGCGCTGGTTTTCCGACGGTGGAATTTGTCTATTTTACCGGTCATGAGTGGAAAGCAAATCAGACTGATATTTTGGTTGAGTGCCAGGGTAAATTGGGATGGCCTTTAATAATCAAGCCAGCCAGATTGGGCTCATCGATTGGTATTACCAAAGTTAAAGATCGGGATAGTTTGTTACAAGCGATTGAGGTTGCCCTACACTATGACGATAAGGTAATCGTGGAGCGTTGTATTGAGGACTTAATGGATATTACTTGTGCCGTCTTGGGCGATGGAGAGAATATTGTATCTTCATTGATTCAAGAGTCGACGTTCGCCAGTGAGTTATTTACCTATGAAGAAAAATATTTGAAAGAAGGTGGTAGCCAATTGGGAAAAGCGGAAAGTAAAATTATTATCCCAGCTCGCCTGGATGTTAAGACTACAGATGAGATCAGACAGATGAGCGCACAGATATTTAAGTTGTTTGGATGTGCGGGTATCGCCCGGGTTGATTTTTTGTATGATCGGGCAAATAATAAATATTATGCTAATGAAATAAATACATTGCCGGGTACGCTTTATCATCATTTGTGGAAGAAGAGTGGGGTGAGTTTGGAAGAATTGTTGAGTGAATTAATTGATTTGGCTAAAAAAAGACAAATCAATAAGGCCAAAATAACTTCGGTGTTTGAATCGAGTATTTTGCAGAAAATGAAAGGCAGTAAAGTCAAAGCCGGAAATTAATGAGTTTAAATAGTTAATGCGTAATATTTTGCGAAAAATTCGTGATTCACGTTTTAATTATGAGCCGCTAGTTCGGGTAAATATTTTTCAAGATAATATTATTCATAATTATTCAGTAATAAAAGCCAAAGTGGGGGATGATATACAGCTGGTGCCGGTTTTGAAAGGGAATGCCTATGGTCATGGATTGGTGGAGGTGGCACAGATAATTAAGAATAAGGCGCCAATTTTTTTGGCGGTGGACTCATTTTATGAAGCCCAAATTTTGCGAAATGAAGGGGTAGAAATTCCGATATTGATTATTGGTTTTACTAACTTGCATAATGTTATACATTGCCGGCTGGATAAAATTAGTTTTATTCTGGCTGATTTGGAATGGTTGCGAGAAATGGCTAGCAATTTGACTACTCGAACTAATTTTCATTTGAAAATAGATACAGGCATGAATCGGCAGGGAGTGGAAATTGAGCAGTTGGGTGAAGTAATCGATTTAGTAAAATCTAATCCCCATATTAATCTAGAAGGTTTATGTTCTCATTTGGCCGATGCTGATAGTAATGATCAGAGATTTACCAGTAAGCAAATTGAGAAATGGAATAGACTGGTTAAACGATTTAAACGAGATTTTCCCCGGATGAATTATTTTCATTTGGGGGCTTCGTCGAGTTTGAATTTGGTTGATAAAATTGACGCCAACATGATTAGACTGGGGCTGAGTCTATATGGTATGCCGGCTAGCGAAAATATTGCCATCGATTTGCGACCGGCTCTACAGGTTAAAACGATTATTACGACCATCAGGGCAGTTAAAAAAGGGGAAAAAATTGGTTATAGCGGAACATTTCGAGTCCCCCGCGATATGTTGGTGGCCAGTGTTCCCATGGGATATTTTGAAGGGATAGACCGACGCTTGTCAAATTGTGGTTTTGTCAAAGTGAGCGGTATTTTTTGTCCGATAGTGGGGCGGGTGAGCATGAATATAACCATGCTCGATGTTAGTGATTTGAGGAGTGTACATGTGGGTGATGAGGTGGAGATAATATCGGTTAATAATGAAGATAAAAATTCAGTTATGGCGATAGCTAATTTGGTTGGGACTATTCCTTACGAAATAATGGTGCATGTGGAGAGGAAGTTAAAGCGGTATGTAATATAAAATTTATAATTGAAAATTTATTAGTTATAATAAAAAAGTAGGTTGTTAATCAAAGGAGAAGGGCGGCGATGGCTAAGGCAATTATTGTCCGGGATTTATCGAAGACTTTCGAATTGACAAAAAAGGCGGAAGGGTTTTGGAATTCGGTGCGGGGGCTTTTTAGTGTGCAAAAACAATATGTGCGAGCGGTGAAAAATATTTCATTTGATATTGGCCGGGGGGAGTTAATCGGGTTTTTGGGACCCAACGGGGCGGGCAAGACAACAACTTTAAAAATGTTGTCGGGTATTTTGTATCCCTCTGGTGGTTCGGCCAAGGTTTTGGGCTATTATCCCTGGGATCACGAGGAAGAATATAAGAAAAAAATCACCATGGTGATGGGGCAAAAGTCGCAGCTGTGGTGGGATTTGCCACCGCAGGAAACGTATTTATTGAATCGGGATATTTATGATATTCCGGAAAAGAAATTTAGACACAATTTGGAATATCTATCGCAGATGCTCAATATTAGTGATCGACTGGAGGTGCCGGTGCGAAAATTATCGCTCGGACAAAGAATGAAGTGTGAGTTGATTGCGGCCCTTTTGCATGATCCGCAGGTGATATTTTTAGATGAGCCGACGATTGGTTTGGATGTGACGAGCCAAAAAGCGGTGCGGAATTTTATTCGGGACTACAATAAAACCCGGCAAGCGACGATTATTTTGACTAGCCACTACATGGAGGATATCAAGGAATTGTGTCCGCGGGTGATTATTATTAATAATGGTGAAAAGATATATGACGATTCCTACCAGGGGTTAGTGAGGAAGTATGCTCAGGATAAACAGATTGAGGTGATATTTGAAAAAAAAGTTTATAAAAAGGATTTGTCAGGGTTGGGGCAGGTTTTGGAATATGATGGCTATCGGGTCTTGTTGGGGGTGAAGCGGGCTGATGTAAAATCGGTTTTGAGTGTGTTAGTAAAAAAACTGCCAGTGGATGATATTGATGTTAAAGAAAAAGAGGCGGCGGAGATTATTGCCGAGATATTTGCGGAAAACAATCAATAATTACAAATGATAAATTACAAATTGCAAATGACAAATTACAAGATTAGAAGATTTATTTATCATATATCCTTTATTCAATTAAAACCCAAGCGTTACCCTGGTCATGTGTCCTTAAACAGCGATTTTTTAATTGAATAAAGGATATATGATAAATAAATCTTCTAATCTTGTAATTTGTCATTTGCAATTTGTAATTTATCATTTGTAATTATTGATTGTTGTTTATATGAGGATTTTGTTTAAAAAATACCGGCGTTTGTTTATTAATAGTTGGCAAGCGACTATGGCTTTCCGGGAGAATTTTTTTGTGCAGCTACTCATGCGAGCGTTGGGATTTTTTATTGTGATCTATTTATGGCGAGCGGTGTACGCGCAAAGTGGTGATATTGCCGGGTTCACTTACAAAGAATTATTAACTTATTTTTTAGTGGTGGAAGTTTTTCGGCATTTTATGTCGCATGAAACTTTTCAGGATATCCAGGAAGATGTGCGAGAAGGGCGGATTGCCTCTTGGCTGGTTCTACCACTGGATTCTTTGTATGTTTATTTTTCTACTAATCTGTCGCGTAATATTGTGGCGTTGTTGTTCTATATTGTACCAGTGACGATACTGATTGTTGGAACTGATTACTTTGTCGGGCCGGCCAATGTTTGGTATTTTTTGTTGATGGTGGGCATGGGAATAATTGGTTTGTTTACCAGTATGTTTTTGTATACTTTATTTGGCTCAATTTCATTTTGGACGGTGGAAACTGGCAGTATTATTTGGGCGATAAATTTTATTATTTCTTTTTTTGCCGGCAAGATGATCCCCATTCAATTTTTGCCGGAGGTGGTGGGCAGAATTATTAATTATTCACCACTGGTAGTCTTTTTTAATTTACCGGCTTCAATATATTTGGGTAAATATTCTTACGCCGAGATCGGAATCCAGTTTGCGGTTCAGGCGGGTTGGATGGTGGTTATTTATTTTATTTTGCGGTGGGTATGGATGAAGGGTTTAAAAAAACTGGAACTGGTGGGCGGGTGATAAATGTTGTCATCCTGGAGGCGGAAGCGATCCGGCATCTTAGGATCCCCTGGGTACTGAGGGAGTATAAATATTAATAATGCTTTTGTAGCAAGGGGGTCCTGGATAAGAAGCTCCACCCTGGGCGGATTTCTTTCCAGGATGACAATGTGGGTTCGTAATATGAAAAAGTATTGGCGGGTATTTTGGCGGATAATCAAGATGTCGTTGATGCGGCAGTTTTTGTATCGGGAAAATGTCTGGTTGGGATTGTGGGGAACACTGGTTTATATGTTGGTCCAGATTTTGTTTATTAAATATTTGTTTGGAGCGGGTAGGGTTGATTATATTGGTGGGTACGATATTTATCAGTTTTATCTGATGCTGGCTTTTGGGCAAGTGATTATTACTTTTGTGTTTTGGTTTGTGATTGAGAGTTCATATAAAGCCACAATGCAAATTTACAAGGGGAAATTGGATTATTTTTTTCTCCGGCCGATGAACATTCGATTTCTGATGATGCACCAGGAAATCAGTGGTATTCAGAGCCTGATGACAGTGGCCTACTTGGTGATTATTTTTTATTATTTGTTTAGTCGTTATGATTTTGGTTTGACGGGTTGGGATTGGTTTTTGATCGTAATTTTGCTTTTGGTATCCATGTTTGTCCATCTAATATTACATTGGCTGGGGGTGTTGATTAATTTTTATTGGCCTAATTTTTGGGGGGTGTGGCAGTTTATGGGCAGCATTTCTGATATATCAAGAAATCCTAAACAAGTTTATCCGCCTTTTTGGCAGACAATATTAACTTATGTAATTCCTATCTTTTTGATTAATAATCCGATTTATTATATTTTGGACCATTCTTTTTCCTGGGAATTTGGCGCGCAGATTGGATTGATAGTGGTGATTTTGTTGATGATTTTTATGATTTTATGGAAGGATGGATTAAAAAGATATAGCTCGGCAGCGTGAAAAAATTACAAAATTAATGTTAATAGCAAAATGTCTCTAAAAAAAATAAAAAAATACAGCTGCTTGTTTTGGCGCATTACATTGATGTCGGTGGCGCGGATGTTTATGTATAAAGAGAATACCTGGGTGGGGATGGTGACGTCGATGGTGTATTTTATTATCCAGATTCTCTTTATTTATTTTTTGTTCGCGGCGGGGAATATTGATTATCTGGCGGGGTTTGATAGGCATGAAATATATTTGGTTTTTGCTTTTTCGCAGTTGGTGGTAATATTTATTTTTTGGTTTGTGTCGGACAATGTGCGGGATATGATTAAAGGAATATATCAGGGGCGGCTGGATTTCTTTTTATTGAAGCCGGTTGATCCCCGTTTTTTAATTATGTATCAGCGTTTTTCCGGTTCGTTTACGATCAGTATTGTCTTGTATTTATTGTTTTTGTTTCCGTATTTATTTTATGTGCATGATTTCCAATTGGGTATAATTGCCTGGATGCAAATTATTTATATTTTGCTAGTTTCATTGGTTATCTACACAATTTTATTTTGGCTGGCGGGTTTGGCTAATTTTTACTGGCCGAATTTTCAAGGCATGCTATTGTTTATCAATAATATTGGGGAGGTCAATCGTTACCCCAAAAGCATTTATCCTTATGTCATGCAATTTTTGCTGACTTTTATTTATCCAATTTTTCTAGTGGAGAACCCGATTTACAATGTACTGGATGATAGTTTCTCCTGGGAGTTGGGTGTGCAAATGGGATTGATGACGGTGATTTTAGTGATGATATTTTTGATTTTATGGAAAGATGGGCTGCGACGTTATGGCTCAGCAGCATAAAAAAAGCGGGCAACGGGAATCGAACCCGTATCTCTACCATGGCAAGGTAGTATAATAGCCTTTATACTATGCCCGCGCTCTTAAAAACTAATTATAATTATAGCAGGAGATAATTAGAAATTACAAATAAACTAGTGGTGTGAATTAATGTTTCAATATGTCATCCCCGCCTTGAGCGGGGATCTTATCATCAAGACTGTAATAAACGCGTTACATATGAGATCCCCGCTCAAGGCGGGGATGACAATCAGGTTAATCATATTATTATTAATTTACCCCACTCGTTAATTCGTAATTTTTATTAATTGTCTAAAGAAAATATGATGGAAAAAGAATATCATTATCCCAAGCATATTTATGATCCGCTGCGGCGGCAAATTGCCGTTGAATTTATGGAACATGAATGGCGGAAATTATTTCCGAGCGTACGGAATAATAAGATTTGGCAGTTAATGGATGGTGACGTGGCTAACTGGTTTGAAAACAATAATACTATGGCGCCGGTACGCGATTTTTGGAATGGTTTTCACGGGGTATCACGGGGTTTCAAGTTGGCTGGATTGGTTTATCGAATAACTTCAATCAATATTGAGTGGCAAAAAAAGTGGGTCAATGTGGCTGATCTGCAGTTTGTGACCAGATCGATTCGGGGTCTGAATGTTTTTGAGATGGCACCAACAGTGATGGAAGTGATGGAATACTATGATCAGACTGATCATCTGGCAGAGAAAAAAGATCTGCATAGAGAAATTGATAATCTCGAGTTGTTGAAGGTAATTCGTGATCAGGATCCGATTATTGTAATTAAAGAAAAAGCGGGTAATTTAATTCACGATGGCAATCATCGGGTGTTACGGCGAATACTTAGGGGTGAAGATAAAATTGAAGCATATATAGGTCGGCAGGTGGCAGAGCCAATGCTTGATGATTATTGGTTACCGACTCAGATGATATTGGATATTTTAGCTTTAGCGAATATGGAAAATGAGATTGGTATTTATGCGCGGGTGATTTTTGATATGATTAAACATTCGCGGGCGGGGCAGATTGAATTTGCGCGGCGTTGTTTAAATAAGAGTCGTCAGTTTGATCAAAAAATGTATCAGGCGGTAAAGAAATTGGCGATGGCGGAAGGCATTGTTTTACCAGCGGATGAGTATTGGTCTTGACCTTGGTTTTTATCTGTGTGATTATATTGATGTGAATTGGGTAGTCGCTCTTACAAAAATAAGAGAGGAAAGTCCGAGCGCCAGGTTGCTTATATAGCAACAAGAGTGGTTGGAGAGAGACAACCGTCCGCCCTGGGCGGATAGGGAAAGTGCCACAGAGACAATCAAAGCTGGCTTTTAGCTGGCCAAAGGTGAAAAGATCAATTTTAATTGATAATCTATTGGTGACAATAGAATTGGGTAAACCCCACTAGGGTGTAAGAAGAATAAACACTTCGCCGGAGCTTTTGAGCGATCAAAAGCCAAGATTGATGACTACCGGTAATATTTTTTTTAAAAAAATTACTACAGAACTCGGATTATAGATTCACAAAAAAAGATCACAACTGGGTGATCTTTTTCTATTGGCTTGATTGATAATTGTGGTTATAGGACTGATCTTGATTAAAAAAGAATGGTGCCTGTGTTATCATGATTTTAGTTTTGATCATTTTTTGAAAGTTATCTTGTATAATATGAACAGATAAGAAATTTTTATCGTCGCGTTTAAATATGAAAAGATCAGAAGTATTTATCAATATTGCTCTAGTATTTGTTGATGTCGTGATGATATTGGCGGGTTTTGTGGTGGCTTATCAGGTAAGAATATATGGTTTTGATTTTGTGCCGGTTCAATGGGTATTGCCGTTGGCTGATTATTTTAAATATATTTTACTTTTTATTCCTTTGTGGGTGGGGGTGTTTGCTTTGATGGGGTTGTATGCTTTTCGGGGGATAGCCAGTTTTATCCGGGAGGCGTCTAAGGTAATTATTGCGGCGTCGGCCATGATTAGTTTGATGATTATGATTATCTTTTTTAATCGGGATCAGTTTTTTTCTCGATTAATAATTATTTATGCCTGGTTGTTTGTGATTTTTTTTCTGATTGCCGGACGGTTTCTTTTGCGCACATTGCAACGTTTTTTGTATCGATACGGAGTAGGGGTGAGGCGAGTGGTGATGGTGGGAGTAAATGAGATTGCGCTGGAATTGATTGATTATCTGGATCAAAATCGAAAACTAGGTTGGGAATTAGTGGGAGTGATTGACGAGGAAAAGCAAAAAGGTGAGAAGGTGGCCGGGTATCGAGTGTTGGGGAATTTGGAGCGGCTGGGGAAGATAAATAAGCGATATGGTTTGGATGAGGTGTGGATAGCCAAAGCGAGGAATAACGAGGAACAGATGTTGGAAATTATCCAATTTTGTCATGACCATGATCTGACTTTGCGGTTGGTTCCGAGTATTTTGGAGGTAGTCAGCGCCAATGTGGAAACGCGAACAGTGGCGGGGATCCCACTTTTGGCCTTGCGAGAAACAGCTTTGGAAGGATGGGGGAGAATAATGAAGCGGGTTTTTGATATTGTTTTTTCAGTTTTGGTTTTATTGACATTGTGGCCGGTATATTTATTGATCGCAATTGCTGTTAAACTGGATTCGCCGGGGCCGGTGTTTTATACCTCAACTCGAGTTGGTCGGAAGGGGAAAAATTTTACCATTTATAAATTTCGGTCAATGCGTTCTGATTTGAGTGTTGGGGATGGATTTGGGGGTAGGGAGGCAGAAAGATTGTTGGCTGAATTGAAACAAAATAATGAGGCGGAAGGCCCGATGTTTAAATTGAAAGATGATCCACGGATTACGCGTGTGGGTAAGTTTATTCGGATGACTAGACTGGATGAGTTGGCGCAAATTATCAATGTTATAAAAGGGGAGATGAGCTGGATTGGACCGCGGCCGCCCTTGCCGGAAGAGGTTATGCAATATAAATCGCATCAGTTAAAGAGGTTAGCTATCAAAAGCGGCATTACTGGTCCTTGGCAAGTAACCGGACGTCATGATCTTACTTTTGACGAAATTGTTAAATTGGATACTTACTATATTGAACATTGGTCATTGTCGTTGGATTTTCAAATCTTTTTTAAAACCATTTGGTTGATGTTGACCAGAGCGGGAAGATAATTATTATATAAATTTTAAATTTTAAATTTAAAATTTTAAATTGAAGAAATAGGCAATGTTGAAAAAAAGTAAGAAGTTGGAAAATTTGCGGGTGGCGATTGTTTGTGATTGGTTGACTAGTCGGGGTGGGGCGGAAAAGGTGACAGAAGTTTTGGCGGAAATATTTCCACAAGCTGATATCTATGCATCAGTTGTGGAAAAAAAATTGTTTCCGTGGTTGGATAAACATCGGGTTTTTGTGAGTTGGTTAGATCATATTCCTTGGTTCAGGAAAAAACATCAGCTTTTCCCTCATCTGCGACCGTTAATTTTTGAGAATTTTGATTTGTCTGATTATGATTTAGTGATCAGCTCAGCCAGCGCTGAGTCCAAGAGTGTGTTAACTAAGCCGGGCACTTTGCATGTGTGTTATTGCCATACGCCCATTCGGTATTATTGGAGCGATTATTATAATTATTTTACCAAGCGGCTGGAATTTGGTTGGCTTAATCCATTGGTAAAATTGGTTATGCCTTATTTTACTAATTATTTGCGGATGTATGACCGTTTGTCGGCGGAACGAGTAGATTTTTTCGTAGCTAATTCGGTTAAT